>NZ_CAXBGB010000046.1:0-24370 GCF_963975125.1 uncultured Winogradskyella sp.
AAAATATATTTAGTGCTTTTAAAACTATTGCTATATTGAAGCCTGAATAGTTACGATTTGCTTAAAATTAGACGTTTGTACTCTATAAATTTAGGGATTTGAATTATCTTTAAATTCTGAATGTCTAATTTGGCATTTCGTTAATAAAACTGAATTACCTTAAGATTAACTACTATGCTAAAACGCCTCCTTATTATTCTGTCTTTAATGGCACTAGGCTTACTTATATACTCCGTATTTGTTGAAAATATTTTCTCTCCTCGTTTAAGCCCGAAAGACTCTGCTAAAATTTCACTAAATGACTTAGATATAAAAGTAGAATACAACAGACCTTCTAAACGAGAACGTGAAATCTTTGGTGCATTAGTTCCTTTTGATAAGGTTTGGAGAACTGGAGCTAATGAAGCGACCACATTTTCTTGTAATAAAGATTTGATCATAGATGGAATGCTTTTAAAGAATGGGAAATATACTATTTGGACAGTACCAATGGATACATCTTGGAAAGTGATGTTTAATTCTAAACAATATGAATGGGGAGTAAATGAAAAAATGATACCAATGTGGGATCCTAATTACGATGTAATTGAAATTGAAGTCCCAACAAAACAATTAGAGGAAACCGTTGAAGAATTTACTATTGCTTTCGATAATACTACAGGGAATTTAAAACTCACTATGGCTTGGGACACCACTAAAATTGAAGTTCCGATTGAAGAATCTAAAAAACCATAACTAATCTAAGGTGGCAAAAAAAAACCAAACATATAAATCTGCTCTAAAAGAGCAAAATGGTATTTCACCACCTGAATCATTAAGTTCTGATTCTGCCAAAACCATAAAGGCTAATCGTAAAAAACAACCTTCTATTGAAGATTTAGTTTCTGGGATTACATCTAGAAACATTTCTGCTTTGAGTCGTGCGATAACATTAGTTGAAAGCACAAATTCTACCCATACCAAAAAAGCACATGATATTATCACAGCTTGCTTGCCTTATGCTAACAATTCTATAAGAATTGGTATCACAGGTGTTCCTGGAGTTGGCAAAAGTACTTTTATTGAAGCTTTTGGATGTTATTTAACAGACTTAGGTAGAAAAGTAGCAGTCTTGGCTGTAGATCCTAGTAGTAGTTTAAGTAGAGGTAGTATTTTAGGTGATAAAACCCGAATGGAAGACTTGGTAAAAGACAAAAACGCTTTTATTAGACCTTCACCTTCTGGTGATTCTCTTGGAGGTGTTGCCAGAAAAACTAGAGAATCTATTATTCTCTGTGAAGCTGCAGGTTTTGATACTATTATCATTGAAACAGTTGGTGTTGGGCAAAGTGAAACTGCTGTGCATAGTATGGTTGATTTCTTTTTACTCTTAAAATTAGCTGGAGCTGGTGATGAATTACAAGGTATAAAACGTGGTATCATAGAAATGGCAGATGCAATTGTAATCAATAAAGCAGATGGTGAAAACGTGAAAGCTGCTAAATTAGCTAAAGTTGAATTTAATAGAGCCTTACACTTATATCCCTCAAAAGCATCTGGTTGGTCTCCAAAAGTATCACTTTGCAGCGCCTTAAAACAAAAAGGCATTTCTGAAGTTTGGGATATGATTGAAGATTATAGATCTACAACATCTTCAAATCATTATTTTGAAGTTAATAGAAATAATCAAAACACATTTTGGCTACTTCAAACTATTGAAGAACGCTTAAAATCCAATTTTTATAATTCCTCTAAAATTAAAGCAGAATTAAAATCTCAAATAGAATTGGTTGAAGCAGGTAAAACAACTCCTTTTGCTGCTGCTGAATATTTATTAGGCCTATCTAATTGATTCCTTTTTGGGATTAAACCAACAGGCTTTCCTTGTAATGTACAAAAACGATATTTTTGCACATACTAAGCAATCAATCGAATGATGTATAAGTTTACTATTGTAGTTCCTGTTTATAATGAAGAGGAAAATTTAGAACGTTTAGAAACAGAACTTTCTAACTATCTTAAAATTGCAACAGTACAAACATCTATCCTTTTTGTTAATGATGGTTCTAAGGATAAGAGCCAAACATTAATTGAAACGATATGTAAGCGTAACGAAGCCTTCGAATACATTTTATTTAAAGAAAATAGAGGATTAAGTGCTGCTATAAAAGCTGGCTTTGATTATGTTGACTCTGAGTTGGTTGGCTATATCGATTCCGATTTACAAACTGCGCCAGAAGACTTCAATATTCTTTTAGAACATATTAACACAAACGAATTGGTTACGGGAGTACGCTTTAACAGAAAAGACTCTTTTGTTAAGAACATGTCTTCTAAAATTGCGAACGGCATTAGACGTACTTTTACACATGATGGTATGGATGACACTGGTTGTCCGCTAAAAGTCATCAAAACAGAATACGCCAAACGTATTCCAATGTTTAGAGGTTTGCATCGTTTTTTACCTGCGATGATTATGTTACAAAACGGACGTGTTACTCAGATAACGGTTCAACATTTTCCTAGGATAGCAGGTACTGCAAAATTTGGACTATGGAATCGACTTTTAGGACCACTTATGGATTGCTTCGCTTATCTATGGATGAAGAGAAAATATATTAATTACGAGGTCGAAAAATCGAGCAAACACAACTCATAATTTGAAAGACTGGATAATTTACAGTATTGGTTTTTTAGCTCAGATTTTATTTTCTTCTCGGCTAGTCATTCAATGGGTTACTTCCGAAAAACAACGTAAGGTTATCACACCTACAACCTTTTGGACGCTTAGCTTAGTTGCTTCTTTCCTATTGTTTATTTATGGCTATTTACGATTAGATTTTGCCATTATGCTTGGTCAAAGTTTAACGTATTTTATCTATATCAGAAACCTACAATTACAAGGGCAATGGCAAAAATTTCCGAAAGTTGTTCAATATTTATTATTCATAGTTCCTATTCTTATTGTTGTGTTCTATTACAATAATAACAAAATAGACATTGAGCTTTTATTTAAAAATGAAGCTATTCCGCTTTGGTTGTTAATTCTTGGTATTGTGGCTCAAATCATTTTCACATTACGTTTTGTCTATCAATGGATTCATTCTGAACGCAATAAAAAATCTACATTACCTATGGGATTTTGGGTTTTGAGTTTAATTGGAGCCTTAATGATTTTGAGTTATGCCATCATTAGAAAAGATCCTGTACTTTTTATAGGTCATTTATTTGGCTTAGTTATTTATGTACGTAATGCTTATTTAATAAGACAAACCAATGATTAAACTCATAGAAAAATATCCTATACTAAGTCTGTTCCTTTTTGTAATTGTGATGCTTGGTTTTACGATTGATGCAATTCCTGTTAGTATTATGGAAGCACGAAATTTTATTTCAGCGAGAGAAATGCTGACAGATAATAATTGGATTTTAACCACCATGAATGGTGAAGCTCGTTACCAAAAACCTCCTTTACCAACATGGATAACAGCAGCATTCGGATTTGTTTTTGGAATTAAATCAGTCCTAGCATTACGATGGCCAGCCCTACTTTTTTTAGCAAGTATTGGCATATCAACTTATCTTTTATCTAAAAAATTAGAGCTTACAAAATCTCATAGTTTAATAAATGGGTTTGTTGTACTGACATCTTTTTATATTATAGGTATTACAATTGAAGCGCCATGGGATATTTACACACATGGTTTTATGTTATTGGCTTTATTTCAATTATTTCAGTTGTTTCATAATGCTAAAACATCAATTTTAAATAGCATCCTGTTTGTGCTCTTTTTAGCAGGTTCAGTTTTATCAAAAGGTCCGGTTTCACTTTATGTATTGTTTTTACCATTTGTTACTGCTTATGGTATTGCATATAAATTTAAAGGTGGAACACTTCATTTTTTAAAACTGATTAGCCTTTTAGTATTCGGTATTGTATTAGGTGGTTGGTGGTATTTTCATGTACGTGTTGCAGACCCAGAAACTTTCACAGCTATTGCAGAACGTGAAACATCTAACTGGAGTAGTTATAACGTTAGACCATTTTATTATTACTGGAGTTTCTTTGTTCAAAGTGGTTTATGGACAGTACCAGCTTTTATTAGTTTACTTTATCCTTATCTAAAATCTAGAGTTTCAAATTTAAAAGCCTATCGATTTAGTTTCTTTTGGACGATTATTGCAGTGATACTTTTATCTATTATACCCGAAAAAAAATCACGCTACTTAATGCCTGTATTAATTCCTTTAGCTATCAATATTGGGTTTTATATTGAGTATTTGATTAGGGAATTCAATAACATGAAATCGAAAAAGGAAACTATTCCTGTTTATTTTCAATTTGGATTAATTGGTGTTATCGCTTTATTTTTTTGGATTTCTGGATTCTTTTTTGGTCCGTTTTTAACAGGGTTTGTTTTAATACGATTCATCCTAATTTCTATTGTTTTACTCATCATAGGAGTCTTCATCTTTAAAAAACTGAAAGAAAAAAATATCAAAATAGTATTCTACTTAATTATTGCCTTTATGCTAAGTATTGGCTTCTTAGCTGTGCCGTTAACACAAGTTCAAGAACAAGCGAATTATAAACCAGTGTCTCAACTAAAATCGCAAAGCTTTCAAGTGATAGGTTTTGGCTATTCGGATTATCTATCACTTTACAGTTTAGATTACATAGCTCCAGAAGTGATTTATAATTATGGCGATAAAATCCCAAGTATTAGAACTAGTGAAGGCTATATTATTCCGAATGAAAGACAATTCTGTTTATTAACTAATAAGGCCAATCCTGAAACTATAGAATCACTTTCAAACTTATATAAGATTGAATTTTTAGAGACTTACGATTTAAACTTTTCTGCTAAGGCATCTAGAGGTTACAAAACAAGATTGGTAAATAAGCTATACAAACTAACAAGAAAATAAATAAAGGGCTATTATGCTCTTGAACGAAGTTAGTTCAACTTATAAATTTAAAAATGCTTTTAGCAGTTTTTAAACTTTAGTTTCACTAATAAACCTTTTAAGTAGGTACTTATTCAACTTATAGAATCCAAAACCTGCAAGTGCACCAAATGTCATTCCGCATACAATATCTAGAGGATAATGTACACCAACATAGATGCGACTATATGCCACAATAAAGCTCCAAAACAAGAGAATAATAATGAGGTTCTTAAAGTAAGGCCGTAGAACCAAACCTCCGAAAACAGCGGCTCCCATAGAATTAGATGCGTGCCCAGAAAAGAAACCATAACGTCCACAACGCTCTGCAATATAACGCATACCTTCATCGATTAGTGAATCTAATCTACAGGGTCTTGGTCGCATAAAACCATGTTTAAAAGCATTTGTAATTTGGTCTGTAAACGTAACCATAGCCGCTATTACAATAACCATTATCAATAAAGATTTTAATCCATATTTTTTATATATAAGAAATAAAAGAATGGCATATAAAGGTACAAAAGTAAATTTATCAGTGATGACTAACCATAATCCATCCCAAGTAGAAGACCCAAGTTTATTTAGGTATAAAAAAAGCTCTGTATCTAATTCTAAAAGTTGTTCTATCATTAGTTGTCGTAACGTTCTATTTCTCTATCGTAAAAATCTGTAGCTTGTTGAATGTAGCTTTCCGTTTCAGTCTCCAATTCTTTTTCGTCATGCTGATCAAACTCTTCAAACCACTCTACTTCATCGTTTTCAAGATTGATTATAAATCGCGGAAATTCTGTATGTATAATAAAAATCGCGTCTGGATGATCTGTATTGTCACCTAAAATGAACTTCGGTAATTCCATATTCTAACTTTTGTCTTGTTGCAAAATTAAACGCTTTGTGAGATAATTAAACCTAAAATACAATAAAATTGCAGCGACACTTAATCCTGCTAAAAGTCCTAACCAAATTCCTAGACTTCCATAAGCCTCTTCTTTACCTAAAAAATAACTTATAGGGAATCCAATAACCCAATAAGAAATGAAGGTTATTATTGTCGGAATCTTAACATCTTGCAGTCCACGCAAAGCACCAAGTGTAATAACTTGAAGACTATCACTAATCTGAAAAACAGCCGCAGCCAATAATAAGGTTGCTGCAATTTTTACAACCTCAGCAGTATCAAGTGCATTAGTGGGATCGTCTAAATCGACATATAAATCGGGAAGCATAGTATGAAAAAACACAAAGAACAAAGCAAACACAAGAGCGAAAACAAAGCCTACTAAAAATATAGATTCTGCAATACGCTTTAAAGCTTTAAAGTCTTTTAACCCTTTCTGATTACCAACTCTTATCATTGCAGCTACACTTAAACCGATGGCAACCATAAAGGTCATAGATGATAAGTTTAATGCAATTTGATTCGCAGCCTGTGCGTTTGCTCCTAAAGTTCCGCTTAACCAAATGGCTGCAGTAAAAATTCCAACCTCAAAAAACATTTGCATGGCACTTGGCAGACCTAAATTGCTTAATTTTTTAATTGGTTGTTTACTAAGCTTAAAGAATTTTATATTAGTAACATAACCTTTCGATTTATCGCGTTTTGCTAATAACCACCATAGATAAAACAGCATCACAAATCGTGATACTAAGGTACCTACGGCTGCTCCAACAATGCCCATTTCTGGAAAACCAAACTTGCCAAAGATTAAAACGTAATTGATAACTACGTTTAAGATATTTGCCACAATAGTAGCATACATTGGGTATTTAGTTAATGACAGTCCGTCACTAAATTGCTTAAAGGCTTGAAATATAATTAATGGTACTAAGGAAAAAGCGACTAAATCTAAATACGGAATGGCTAACTCTACCACTTCTTCTGGCTGATCCATTACGTACATTAACGGTTTTGCCAATAGCAACATTAAAAACAGTAATACACCTAAAACAGTACATAGAAAAAATCCATGTTTAAAAACTGATTTCCCTTTGGTAAAGTTTTTTTCTGAATCTGCTTCTGCTACTAAAGGTGTTATTGCCGTAGAAAACCCAATTCCTAAAGACATGGCTATAAAAATAAAACTATTACCTAAAGATACTGCTGCCAATTCTGCAGCTCCCAATTGCCCAACCATAACATTATCTACAAAACTCACAAAGGTGTGCCCAAGCATACCTAAAATAACAGGAGATGCTAGTTTAAGGTTGTATTTAAATTCTTTGGTGTAGTTACTTAAAACCATGGCGCAAAAATAGTGCTTAGGTTTTAGTTGTACGAATTAATTTATTCGTTTTGATTTTGAATAAATATATTATAGTGAATTAACATTTTGCTTCGCCTCCTCAAACTCACCAACCATATCTGCAACAATTTCAGCAACCGATTTTACATCATGGATTAAACCAGCGATTTGGCCAATTTCTAATTCGCCATCGTCTAAATCTCCTTCAAACATGCCACGTTTGGCTCTTGCTCTACCTAATAGTTCTTTAAGTTGCTCTGGAGTTGGTGCTGTTTTATAGAGTTCTTGTAATTCGTTGTAGAATTTGTTTTTTATAAGTCTAACTGGTGCTAATTCTTTTAAAGTAAGTTGTGTATCTCCTTCTTTGGCATCTACAACTACTTGTTTAAAGGCTTGGTGTGCTGAGGATTCTTCGCTGGCTACAAACCGGCTTCCTACTTGTACTCCATCAGCTCCTAAAACCATACAGGCTAACATGGCTTTTCCTGTGGCAATTCCTCCCGCTGCGATTAGCGGAATTTGTAATTTCTCTTTCACCATCGGAATTAACGTTAAAGTGGTAGTTTCATCACGTCCATTATGTCCACCTGCTTCAAATCCTTCTGCAACAATCGCATCGACTCCTGCATCTTGTGCTTTTAAAGCAAACTTCACACTACTCACTACATGCACTACTGTTATGCCTTTATCTTGTAACCATTTGGTCCATGTTTTTGGGTTTCCGGCAGAAGTGAAAACAATCTTTACTCCTTCTTCAACAATAATATCTATAATCTCAGTGATATTAGGATATAACATCGGTACATTAATTCCAAATGGTTTATCTGTAGCAACTTTACATTTCTGTATGTGCTCTCGCAAAACTTCGGGATACATAGAGCCAGCACCAATAAGACCTAAAATTCCTGAATTACTCGCAGCTGATGCAAGTCTCCAACCACTATTCCAAATCATTCCTGCTTGAATAATTGGATATTTTATATTGAAAAGCGTTGTTATTCTGTTCACCATTTATTCTTTTATGATTTTGTATGTATTAAACATTTTAATAAAATTCGTCAATTCGAGTGAATTTCACGAGTGATAACGAGTGAAATTTGTATCGAGAATAAAAATTTCAACTAAAATTTGTTCTGGATACAATTTTTTTGTTCCTCAAAATCACTCGGACTGACGTTTCTTCTTCTTTGTTAATTCAAAATCTATAACGGATATTTCATTTATTGCTTTATAAATTTGAATGTTTTTGAACTTGATGATGAAGATAGTTTCAATAGATATATTCCTATTGACAATTCTGAAACATTTAATGCTTGAAAACCATCTTGAACAAATCCACTAAACACATTTTGCCCTAACTGATTATAGATTAAAAATTCAACCAAATTAGTACTTTGTGGAATCTTAATATTTAATTCATCATTAGCAGGATTTGGATAAAAACTAAAGTCTTCAATCAGATTTTCTTCGATAGATAACGCTATACTTCTTGCTAAATCTAAATCTGGAATACCATAACCTAACAAATCATCTGGAGTATTATATTGAGAAGCCGACTGCCTAACATAATCCATCACTTCTGTTGGAGAAGCATTAGGAATCGCTTGCCACAAAGAAGCAATGCCACCACAAAGAATTGGCCCACTAAATGAGGTGCCATTATTTTGAGTAATGCTGTTATTTTCGTCTATAACATACGCATTACCAGCTCTAGCAACCACATCTGGTTTTTGATAACCTACTTGAGCAGCTCCACCTTGCGAACTAAAAGACACATAATCGCCATTAGCGTCTACACCACCAATGGACAATACATCTGGAGAATCTGCTGGTGCACCAACCGTTTGCCATGCTGTTGCACCTGCATTACCAGCGCTAACAACGACAAGAATTCCTTTTTCAACGGCTATTGAAGCACCTCTAGAAATAAAAGCCACCTGACCATTCATATCAGCTGGTGTATAGTTATAATTAGAATTATCATATACTCTATAACCTAAAGATGTATTAATCATATCCACTCCTAAACTATCTGCACGTTCAGCCGCTTCTACCCAATAACTTTCTTCTACAGGAGTTTCACTTCCAGCATCTTCGGTTAAAAATAAATAATAGGAAGCATCTGGAGCTGTACCAACAAACTGGTCTTGTATATAACCTGCCATATCACTTAGTACTCTTGTACCATGCGAACTTGCTACACTAGCATAAACATCGGGATTTCGATTTACAAAATCATAGCCATTTAGCAAATCACTATTATCTCTTAATCTCTGAAATGCTCCCATCGTATTCACATTTGGAAAGCCAGAGTCCATAACTGCAATAGTTATACCTTCTCCAGTATAATCTGAAACATGCAAATTATCTGCATTAATCATTTCTATCTGATTCTGTGTATCACCATAAATAAAAATTTCATTCTCATCTTCTATATCTGTTTTATCTTGAATCGCTTGAGAACGAGATTCTGTATCTAGGCCATTATCAGCAAAATCAATACTATCTACATAAGTTAGACCACCTAATGCATTAATATCTACCTCAGTTCCTCTCACATGTACCGCATTAAACCACTTGGATTTTGCCAAAACTGTAATACCTGTTTGGGTCTTTAATTCTGAAATATAAGCTTCATTGACAGGTACATCTCTAGCATCGATAGCGATATTATGGTTCTGTTTTCTATCTATTGATTTTTGAGTAAGTATTGTAATAGGATTTGATAAACCTGCTGACACATTTGGTTTATCAGTAAGGTAAATCCAAGCATCTTCTTGGGAGTAGCTGTTTATTGTGATAAAGAGCAATAAAAGCATGGTTAATTTTCTAATCATAGCTTTCCGTTTATTGCAATTTAAGAAATTACTCCTGAACCTAGCAATTCATCTTCTAGGTACCAAGCAACAAACTGTCCTTCTGTAATTGCAGACTGTTTATTTTTAAACTCAACATACAAGCCTGAAGCTACTTTATGAAGTGTTGCTTTTTCTAGGGCTTGTCTATAGCGAATTCTTGCTAAGACTGACATGGTTTCCCCTTCAGATAAAGCAAGATCTTCTCTAACCCAATGCAATTCTTCATTGGTTACAAACAATACATTTCTATATAAACCAGGATGATCTTTTCCTTGTCCTGTGTATATCACATTCTCTTCTACATCAGTGTCAATGACAAAAAGTGGTTCCTTTGTGCCACCAACAGCCAAACCTTTTCTCTGACCTTTTGTAAAATAATGTGCACCTTGATGCTGACCTACTACTTTTCCGTCAGATAAACTATAAACAGGCTTTTGAGATAAAAACTCTAATTCATTTTCTTTTGAATTGAATGCAGGAGTTATTCTACTATATGTTTCAAACGATTCATCTACTTCAACAATATTACCTTCTTTTGGTTTAAGTTTTTGTTGAAGAAATTCTGGAAGTCTCACTTTACCAATAAAACATAAACCTTGAGAGTCTTTCTTTTCTGCAGTAATTAAATTTTGGGCTTTTGCAATTTCTCTAACTTGTGGTTTGGTTAATTCTCCAATAGGAAATAAGGCTTTTGCCAATTGTGCCTGAGATAATTGGCACAAAAAATATGATTGATCTTTATTATTATCTGAACCAGCCAAAAGTTGATGTATCTCTTTACCCTCTTTAGTAATTGTTCCTTTTCTGCAATAATGACCAGTGGCAACAAAATCTGCACCCAATTCTAAAGCGATATCCATAAAGACATCGAACTTTATTTCGCGATTACATAATACATCCGGATTTGGAGTTCGCCCTTTTTCGTATTCATTAAACATATAATCGACAATACGCTCTTTGTATTGCATACTTAAATCTACGGTTTGAAAAGGAATCCCCAATTTATCAGCTACCAACATCGCATCATTACTATCTTCTAACCAAGGACACTCATCTGATATGGTTACAGAATCATCGTGCCAGTTCTTCATAAAAAGACCTATAACATCGTAACCTTGCTCTTTTAAAATATAGGCAGCAACGCTTGAATCTACTCCTCCGGAAAGTCCTACTATAACACGTTTCATATTTATTTACTAAACTATTTATTTGAACTTCATTTAGAGTGATTTTTTCAAAAAATTCTTATTGAGAACAGTATGAAACTAAATTCTTATTTTCGACACAAATTTCACTTATTTCAATTGTGAAATTCTCTCGAAACCACAAATTCATTCAAAATGATAAAGACTTAATTATTATTCCAAACTTTATTGTTTGTTAGAAAAAACCTTGGCAAAATTACAAAATAAAAAAGGCAATCCTACTAAGATTGCCATACCGAAAAACTATACGTTAAATAACCTTAATCTATTGTTTTTTCCAAATTACTTTTTGATTAGTGTAATCTATCTTCCTGGTTAATATACCAGCTTTATAATATAACCAAATGCCTTTTTTCTGATCTTCGATATAATTACCTTCTGTTGTTACATTTCCTTCTGAATCATAGTTAATGGATTTACCATGATGCAGGTTATCTTTATAATTAGTATATCGCAATAATATATTCTTTTCTGAGAACCATTTAGATTCACCATTCAATTTTCCATTTTTATAAAACGCTTTTTCTGCAACCAAACCATTTTTATAAAAAACAAAACGCTCACCTTCTAATAAACCATCATCGTTAAAATTCTCCACAATCATTTTAGCAGTTGAATTTTTATGAAAATAAATCCATTTCCCAATAAACTTTTTACCATTCATTTGTCCTTGGCTAATAATTTTCTTATTGGATGCAAAAAAAGTTACTTTAGCTAAACTATCCTTCTCATTAAATATTTTTACTGCGCTCAAAACACTTTTCCCTGTAGATAAAGTGTAATATTTAAACGAGTCTATTTCCTTACCATGATTAAAAACACCTTCATATCTCTTTTGATTGGTTTTGTGATAATTTTTAGTCCATAAACCATGACGTTGACCATCCTTGTTGTATTGGTTAACTGATTTTTGAGCAAGACTAATAGAAAAAATTAATGTAGCAATTACACTTAAGTATATTTTTTGTTTACTCATTATATTTATTTTTGGAAACAAATTAAAGGCTTCTATATGTTAAACAATTTTAAAGCTTAAAAAAAATATTCTTTTTTATGCTGTTCGTTAAAACATAAAAACCGTTTAACAATAAGTAAAACGGCTTTTAATTAATAATTATTATTCTTATTTCTTTCCTTTTTGTTGCGCTTGCTTTTGTTGCTCAGCTTGAGCCATCATATCTGACATTTTCTTCTGAAACTTGTTTTGTTTCTTGGGCTTTGTCTTACTTACTTCAATCTTAGCTAAAACTTTATCTTCATCAATGATATAGTTTTTAATCACTAACATAATACCAATACTAATTAAGTTTGAAATAAAGTAATATAAACTCAATCCAGATGCATAGTTATTAAAGAAAACTAACATTAGTAAAGGTGAAAAGTAAATCATATACTTCATCATCTTACCCATATCTGGCATCCCTTCTTGTGTTGGCTGCGTTGCCATTTGCTGTCCTGTTGTCATTTTCATGTAAAAGAAAATTGCTACAGCAGCTAATATTGGAAATAAACTTACGTGGTCTCCGTAAAATGGAATAGTAAACGGTAAATCTAAAACAGAATCGAAAGAACTTAAATCGTCTGCCCAAAGGAAGCTTTTTTGTCTTAATTCAAAAGCTGTTGGGAAGAACATAAATAAAGCATAGAACACAGGAATTTGCATTAAACCTGGCAAACACCCACTTAATGGACTTGCACCAGCTTTGCTCTGTATTGCCATGGTTTCTTGCTGTGCTTTTAATTTATTGTCCTTATACTTTTCTCTTACAGCGTCTAATTCTGGTTTTAAGATTTTCATCTTTGCCTGAGACAAAAACTGCTTATATTGTACAAATGACAGTACTATTTTTACCAAGATTGTCATCACAATAATTGCAATACCATAAGGCAAAAATCCGCTAAGAAAACCAAACAATGGAATAAAAATAGCTTTATTAATCCAACCAAAAATCCCCCAACCAAATGGAATACTTTCGTCTAAACCTTTTTCGTAAGTCTTTAGAGTCTTAGCTTCTGTTGGCCCATAATACAACCCTAAATTCTTATTAAGTTCACCTCCATTATAAGCCAGTGGGAATTTTGAAGTGTATATTTTAGTAAAAAGAGTGTCTATTTCTTCATCTTCTACTAAATTTTTAGACGTCATAGCCACATCTTTAAAAGGACTATCATTTGCTATTAATATAGAACTAAAGAAAAATTGCCTGTAGGATAACCATTCTACATTATCAGCGGTTTCATCATCATCTCCCATTTGAGATAACTTATCAATCTTATCTTCATCGTGTCTATACGTTAACCTTGTATAGCGATTTTCGTAAGTTATACTTTTTGCATGTCTAATACTTTTTTGTTTCCAATCTAAAGTAATAGGCTGTGATGTATTAAACACACCGCTTAAGCCTTGAGACTTGATTGAAAAATCAATCATGTAATCATTTGGCTTTAACTCGTAACGGTATTCTAGAAATGCCGTTTCAGAAACTTTAAGTTTCATCGACACCACAGTATTTTCTCCATTCTTAGTAATGCTAGGTTGAAAAGGAAAATCTTGCGTATTTAAAGTACGATTATCAGAAGTACCAAATGTGATATTAAAAGCACTATTCTGATCTTTTACCAAATAAATTGGCACCGAATCATAGTCCACAAAATTCCTCAATTTCACCTGAGCTAAGTGACCACCTTTAGCATTAAACTTTAATTCAAAAACATCAGTATTAACAGTCGTTAGATTATTTGATGCAGAAGGTAATGTTAATGCATAAGCAAAAGAACCTACCTTATTTTGAAGTGCTACCTGCTGAGCAGAATCTAATACTTTAGTATTAATATAATCTTCAGATGTTGTTACTAAAGCTTCATTTTGTTTACTTTCTTTTTGTTCTACCTCAACCTGCTCTGCTTGCTTTTTAGCTTCAATCTCCTCAGGTGTTGGACTGTTTTGATACATTATATATAATAAGATTCCAAAAATGAGTACGAAACCTATTATAGACTTAACATCGAATTTCTTTTCTTCCATTGATTATCAGTTTTAGACCTGTCAGGTTTTTTATGATGAGCTTGATTCAGTATCTGAATCAAACAGGTCTTATGTGGTAATAGTTAAATAACTCAAATAGTTATCCAAAGTTTATTTTGCGCCAAAGTGGCACGTTATTTTATTGTTTTTTTTTCTTAAATTTTAGTGCTGCACTAACGAACGACACAAATAATGGATGTGGGTTAGCAACTGTGCTCTTGTATTCTGGGTGGTATTGTACACCAACAAACCAATTATGACTCGGTATTTCGATAATTTCTACTAAACCTGTTTCAGGATTTAAACCTGTAGCTTTCATACCAGCGGCTTCAATTTGTGCTTTATAATCGTTATTAAACTCAAACCGATGTCTGTGACGTTCTTTTATGTTGGTTTTACCATAAACCTTATAAGCAATACTATCTTCATTAATTTGGCAATCCCAAGCTCCCAAACGCATTGTTCCGCCTTTGTTGACAACATTCTTTTGAGATTCCATTAGATTAATGACTGGGTATTTAGTGTTGGCATCCATCTCAATAGAGTTGGCTCTTTTTAGCTTAAGCACATTTCTAGCATATTCTATAACTGCCATTTGCATCCCTAAACAAATTCCTAGAAACGGTATATTATGCTCACGTACATATCTAACTGCCTCAATTTTCCCTTCAATTCCTCGCTCACCAAAACCAGGTGCCACCAAAACACCATCTAGGTGCTTTAATTTAAACTCTATATTGTTTTTGTTTAAATATTCTGAATGAATAGACTCTACTCTTACCTTTACTTCATTTTCTGCACCTGCATGAATAAAAGCTTCTAATATAGATTTATATGAATCCTGTAGCTCTACATATTTACCAATTAAACCAATAACAACTTCGCTCTTAGGGTTTTTATGGCGCTTCAAAAACTCGTTCCAACGACTTAAATCTGGCACATCACTCTTTAAGTTTAGCTTATCTAAAACAACTTTATCTAAGCCTTCTTCTAGCATTAAATTAGGGACGTCATAAATTGTTGAAGCATCTATAGACTGTATTACAGCTTCCTTTTTTACATTACAAAAACGTGCTAGTTTTGCTTTTAAGCCATCGTTCAGTTCATGCTCTGTTCTACAGACTAAAATATCTGCATGCACTCCACTCTCCATTAGTGTTTTAATACTGTGCTGTGTTGGCTTAGTTTTTAATTCACCTGCCGCAGACAAGTATGGAATTAATGTTAAATGAATAACCAAAGCATTGTTATCTCCCAAATCCCATTGCAATTGGCGCACTGCTTCTATATATGGCAAGGATTCAATATCGCCTACAGTTCCTCCAATTTCTGTGAGAACGATATCATAATCACCCGAATTACCTAAAATCTGAATTCTATGTTTTATTTCGTCTGTAATATGTGGAATTACTTGAACGGTTTTACCTAAAAATTCTCCGCGTCGCTCTTTGTCTATAACACTTTGATATATTCTACCAGTAGTAACATTATTCGCTTGGGAGGTTGGTACGTTTAAAAAACGTTCGTAATGCCCTAAATCTAAATCCGTTTCAGCTCCATCATCAGTTACATAACATTCGCCATGTTCGTAAGGATTTAAAGTACCTGGATCGATGTTGATGTATGGGTCTAATTTCTGAATTGTTGTTCTGTAACCTTGAGCCTGTAAGAGTTTAGCCAAAGATGCTGCTATGATGCCTTTTCCGAGGGAAGAAGACACTCCTCCTGTTACAAAAATATATTTAGGGGTTGTGGTCATGTTGCGTTGTTAAACGCAGGCAAAATTACAAAATTTAATGAGTTATTGAGTAATTGTTTAAGGTTTGTTGATATGTTCCTTTTCAAGCTTTTAAAACACTGCTTTTGTATAGCTTACTTCTAGTTTTAGTTGTATTCTTCCTTTGCAAGGAAAATATATAAGTTCTAGATACAGAAAAGATTGCTTTTTATCTACTTAGATTAAATTAAGTACTAGACTTTCTAAAAAAAATTAAACTAATTTCGTTTAACGCCTAATAATAAACACTTATACTGAGCTTGTTGAAGTATTGAAACGATTTTTTAACATAGACTATTAAACGAAACCAAAAAGTTTTACTTCTTAAAATTACGTTTAATGTTATAAATCAATTCCTCAAGGCCATTCATTTTAATTTCGTACATCTGTGTCATCATTCTGCCAAGTTTCCCTTCAGGAAATCCTTTTTGCTTAAACCATACATAGTAGTATTCGGGCACATCTACTAGGTATCTATCTTTGTATTTGCCAAAAGGCATTTTATAATGTGCTAACTCTATGAGTGCTTCTTTGCTGCCTTCCAAATTATTGAGACTTATATTTGTCTAATTCTTTCAGCTCTTCTTTTATAAACGTTTCCCATTGCTTTTGCATTTCCTTATTTATGGAATGATTGCTTTGCACATCGTAACGCTTTTGGGTTTCACTAACAGCTTTATTAGTTGAAGTATGCAAGCGTTGCATCTGTTCTCTCACATTTTGGTTTACTACTAATCGTTCTAACTGCTGCCTAAATTTACGAGTGTACAGCTCAGTAATATCAAAATGTAATTGCTCGTGTCCTAGAATATAGGCATCACCTTTATCTTTTAGATACCATGATTTATTAGAATAAAAATGCGCTTCTACAGTTACGGAAAAATCAATGATTCTTCGACCAGATGTTTTAACGGAATAGCCAAAGGTTATACCAGAGGCGGTTAATGCCACTGCATCAGAATCTGTATTTGGATTCGCTTTAAAGTCTGCCCAAGTTAATTTGCGCGACTCGTTCCATGTCATGGTTTCTTCGGTAGTGCTTT
This sequence comes from uncultured Winogradskyella sp., assembly GCF_963975125.1. Classification (GTDB taxonomy): domain Bacteria; phylum Bacteroidota; class Bacteroidia; order Flavobacteriales; family Flavobacteriaceae; genus Winogradskyella. The sequence goes on from NZ_CAXBGB010000046.1 coordinate 17,081, forward strand.
TACCAAGAAAAAGAAACAAAAGACAAAATATAAGATGTTTTATGTGCATGTATTATCTATTAATAGTAACTCTTTCTATAGCTTAATGAGAAATATTTCTGTAGAAGAAAAACGTTTCACAATAGCCAATATCGCCTTTGAGTAAATTTGTTATAATGCGTTTTTCATTTTTATAAGCACTCACTAATTTAAAATGTAACCAAAGCAATTATTAACATTGTAAAAAGTTTAATTAGCCTTCACAATTCTTAAATCGTCGTATTTTACGATGTAAACTGCTTTATTGACATAACCACCAAACAATGCTTTATTATATCTAAATTTATTTTCGATGTACTCTGTTTCAATGTCGTCACTAGACGCTTCGTATAAATTATCTTCAGATGCGAGACGCATTAAAATATCTAAAGTAATGTCAAAACCACGAGCTACATATTTGCTCGGAGATACACCATATTCTTTTCTGTATGCTCTAACAAAAGCATTCGACTTACTTTCATCAAAATCTTTGTTTACTGATGGGTAATGAAATTTGAGGTTAGATAAATTATTGTTATCTATATCTTTACCTTCAAAGGCTTTATTCTTATCTAAAGTTGCTAATACAATTTCGGTTTCGTCAACAATTAAGCCATTAAGCAGACTAATAACACTAGACGCAAATGAATTACTGCTTGTTTCTAAAAACACAATGGTTTTACCAGCTGCAAACACGTTTTCTAAATCTGTTGGATATATAAAGAAAGCATCCTTAGGGTTCTTCTCATCCTTTCTCGAAAATATCAATTTTGCATTTGCAAACTCATCTTTTAAAGCTCTACTAGAAGCACTATGTGCCTGATCTGAAATAATAACAACTTTAGATTTTAAGCTATCGGCTTTTACAAAATCGATCATTGTTTTTCGTAATAACTTATCCTCTGGAATAGTCTGAAACACATTACTATAAACCTCTTTAGGCTTATTCATTGCAGCAATCACTGGCACTCTATCTCCTTTTAGTGCTAATGCTACCCGATTAAAACTTTCTTCTTCTAATGGACCAATAACAGCATCGTAATCTGAAAAATCATTATCCCCTAATAATTTACCTATAGTAGATACTTGGTAACGTGTGTCTAAAACCTTTAAATCTGTTGAAATACCCAATTGTTTTGCAGAATCTAAAGCCATTATTAAGCCAATATGAAAATCTAAAACAATAGATAATCTCCTGCTGTTTTTAATCATGTCCTTAGTCTCATTTATGGAATCCACATCAATTCTGTTTAATTGATATGGCATCATTAAAGCCAATTTTTTTGTCTTAAAATTCTTTAAGTTACTTTCTAAATTTGTAACTTCTACATTGATTAAACTACCAGCAACATTAATATTTGAAGGTATTTTTAAAACTGCTCCTACTTTTAAATCTGTTTCTTTTAGCTCAGGATTTAATTCCTCTAATTCCTCTTGTGATAATCCTAATTTTACTTTTAGTCTGTAAAAACCTTCCTTTGGTAAAACTTCATAATAGTTGTAAGCAGATTCGATAAGCTTTTCTTCCTTATCCGAAATATTAGGCACATTAAGCTCGTCTCCTGGCTGAATAACGTCGTTCATTCCTGGGTTTAGATCTTCTAACTCAGCAACTGTAATACCGAATTTGTAAGCAATTCTCCACTTCCCTTCTTTAGGTTCAACTTTATATTTTTTAACTGTATTATTTAGCGTCTGCTTAGATATAACTGTTCTGTATTTCGGAATTCTGATTTTATCTCCTTTTTTAAGGTTTTCAGAATACAAAGAGCGATTTGCTTTCTTAATTTCATCCTCAGTAACGCTGTATTTTTGAGCTAAACCATATAAGGTTTCTTTACGTTTTACTTTATGCTTTTTATACCCAATAAGTTCTCGAACCTCCTCTTCAATAGGAGTGTTTTTAATTTTAGAATTAGGAATAATTAAAACCGTATTGGGTTGAATTTTTGACTTTGCATCAGGATTTAAGGCATAAATATCAAAGGGTGTTACTAAATATTTCTTAGCAATACTTTCAATAGTCTCACCCGTTTTCACTTTGTGCTCTTTATAATTTTGAGCACTAAGAGTTATAGTGAAAGTAATTAATATAATGGTTAAAATGTGTTTCATCTATTCTGTTTTAACAATCCTATTCTTGGAAACAAATTTAGCACATAAGTCACTAATTCTATTCCCATTCAATTGTTGCTGGTGGTTTAGAGCTTATATCATATACAACTCTATTTACACCTTTAACTTTATTTATAATTTCATTTGAGGTTTTTTGCAAAAACTCATATGGTAAATTCACCCAATCTGCAGTCATTCCGTCTGTGCTTTCAACAGCTCTTAAAGCTACACACTTTTCGTAAGTACGCTCATCTCCCATTACACCAACACTATTAACTGGTAATAACATTGCACCTGCTTGCCATACTTTATCGTACAAATTCCAAGAACGAAGATTATTTATAAAAATAGCATCGACCTCTTGTAATATACGTACTTTCTCAGGAGTTAGATCTCCAAGAATACGGATTGCTAAACCAGGACCAGGAAAAGGGTGTCTTCCTAATAATTCTTTTTCCATATCCATAGAAGCACCAACACGTCTTACCTCATCTTTAAACAAGGCTTTTAATGGCTCAACAATCTTCAACTTCATAAAGTCTGGCAAACCACCTACATTATGATGACTCTTTATCGTTGCACTTGGTCCACCTGTTGCCGAAACACTTTCAATAACATCTGGATAAATAGTGCCTTGCGCTAACCATTTTACATCTTGTATAAGATGTGCCTCATCATCAAAAACTTCAATAAACGCGCGACCTATTGCCTTTCTTTTTTCCTCTGGATCACTCTTACCAGCTAAGGCATCCAAAAAGCGTGCCGAAGCATCTACACCTTTAACGTTTAATCCCATGCCTTCGTATTGCTGTAGCACATCTTCGAATTCATTTTTTCGAAGTAAGCCGTTATTAACAAAGATACAATAGAGGTTTTTTCCTATTGATCTATGCAATAACATTGCTGCAACTGAAGAATCAACTCCACCTGATAGACCTAAAACGACTTTATCATCTCCTAATTGTTTTTTAAGTGCTTCTACTGTCTCATCAACAAATGAATCTGGAGTCCAGTCTTGCTCAATTTTTGCAATATGCAACAAGAAATTTTCTAGCAATTGTTTTCCGTCTTTAGAATGATACACTTCTGGGTGAAACTGAATTGCATACGTCGTTTCTCCATCAATTTTATAGGCTGCATTTACCACATCGTGGGTACTTGCAAGCAAAACACCGTTTGATGGTAGTTTTTTAATGGTATCACTATGACTCATCCATACTTGGCTTCCTATAGAAATTCCAGAGAAAAAGTCTTCATCTTCCTTTACAAAATTCAAATTTGCTCTACCATATTCTCTAGTATTAGATTCTGCCACTTCTCCTCCAGAAAAATGCGCTAAATATTGTGCTCCATAGCAAACAGCTAGCATTGGTTTATTCCCTCTTATACCTGAAAGCTTTGGATGTAAAACATCTTCTCCTCTTACTGAGTTAGGGCTACCAGATAAAATAACGGCTTTAAAGCTTTCTATATTTGTTGGGGTTTTATTGAATGGATGGATTTCGCAGTAGATATTTAATTCTCTAACGCGACGCGCAATAAGCTGTGTGTATTGCGATCCGAAATCTAAAATTAGGACTTTGTTGTGTTGCATGCGCAAAAATACTAATTGCAGCTAAAATTAAAACAACAAGAGAATAAATTTTACATCAAATTGTTAACACTAAAAACTCACCTTTTAAGGGTTCTAAAGCTTTAATTAGTTTTGGTATTAATTGTTCTCCATATTCCAAGTACAATTCAGAAAAATTAGTGTTTCTTTCTTGTAAACTTTGACCAGGAAATAACTGCTCTTGCAATTCTGTGCAACGACTTATTTGATCTTCTAATTTCTTTTTCTGAGCTTTAAGCAAACGTTTTTCAAGATTTTTTATGCCTTTTATCTGTTTCTCCTCTTGGGCTTTTACAGCTCCTAAAAAAGATTTATCGGTTTGCTCTGCTATTTGGTGTAAATCTTTAAATTGTTGTTCTAAATGCTGAATTTGCGATGAAAAATCAACATCAATATTCGAGATTTTTCTAACATTTTTATTGATATATGAATTTCTGTCTAAAAATAAATCTTTATTAGAAATATTCAATTTCTCAAGTTTCTCTGCTTGTTTTGTAGTTTTTACTACAGCCGAATTTCTTAGCAATAACATAGGAAATGTAATTTGTTGCGCTTCAAAATTAGATTTTAACTGTAACCAGTATATCATTTCTCCACCTCCGCCAATGTAGCAGAGATTGGGTAAGATTACTTCTTGGTATAATGGTCGCATTATTACATTTGGGGAAAAACGCTCTGGATGCTCATTGAGATGTTCTAATATTTCACTCTTATTCCATGAGATGCTGGTGTTGTTTATTTTAAATTTATCATCTTCAAAAACAATACGTTCGCGCAAACCTTCATCTATGTAAAAGAAATTAATCTCTCTTGGGTTTACTTGAATTTTTAAGCCTAAATCTTCAAGTGTTTTATTGGTTTCTAAAACATGCTTAAAAGCCGTTTGATCCACTAATTCTTTTTCAATATTCGGTATAAACAAATGCTTCAAATCTTTATGATCTGAATCTAATATTACTAAACCATGTTCACCAAATAATTCGTTTGCCAAATAACGAGTTGTATCAGCTAAATTAGCATGATTCAAATAACCTTCTTTAAACCATTCTTTTAACTGTTCTGCATTTTTTCCTAACCCAAATTCTGCTGAAACAATTTCAAAAACAGCATCTAACCCTTCGGTACTAAAATGACCTACAGCGCCAGTTTGCTTAGAATTCCATTGAATTTTTTTTCCTTTAAAATTGAAATAATTGATTTCTTCAAAATCATGATCTTCCGAAGCCATCCAGTAGATAGGTACAAAATTGTATTCAGGATATTCCTCTTTGAGTTGCTTCGCAAGATTTATAGCTGAAATAATCTTATACAAAAAGTACAATGGACCTGTAAATAGATTTAATTGATGACCTGTCGTTATTGTAAATGTCTCTTTTGACTCTAGGGACTCAATATGTTCTAATGTTAAATCTGAAGTTTTAACAGAAGAGTATTGTTCCTTAAGTACATTTACAAGTGTTTGTCTCCCTTTGTGCGAAAAAGTTTTTGATTTCTCATCTATCTGAGGCTTAAAGTTTTCTAGGTTGGGAAAACGATTATAGAGTTGACGTAACTCTGGCTTTTCATTTAAATAATCACAAATAAAATCAGAGAAGTAATTCGTTTCTCTAAATGGAATATAGTTGGTTAATTGGTTTGAACTCATTTAAACTTTAGAATTGGCCAGTTGCCATTTTAAATTCATATGTTAATAAAGGCATAAATATAAGACTCTTCATTTTTTTAACTGCTAATTTTTAGTTAATTCGCCTGTGCTATGTATCTTTACTAGCATTTGAACCAAACTTTTTCTTAAATGCAAAAATTATTTGTTATTCTACTTGTCGGATTAAGTTTACAAACCTTATCCTTTGCTCAAAAAATTCAATCTCCAAATGCCTTTTTAGGTTACGACATAGGTACAGAATTTAGTCGTCATCATCAAGTTGTTGATTATTTTAAGGCTGTTGCCAATGCGTTACCAAATCAGGTTAAGCTTGAGCAATATGGTAAAACAAACGAGCGAAGACCTTTATACCTGGCTTATGTATCTAGTAAAGCGAATATTAAAAATCTCGAAACCATTAGAGAAAATAATCTAAAAAACACAGGTTTGTTAGAGGGTTCACCAACAGCTACAGATGTTGCTATTGTTTGGTTAAGTTATAATGTACATGGTAATGAAGCATCGAGTACTGAAGCTGCTATGTTAACGCTATACAAGCTACTTACCGAACGTAAAGATTTACTAGAGAATACAGTTGTTATTATAGACCCTTGTATTAATCCCGATGGCAGAGATCGCTATGTCAATTGGTATAATGAAACTGCAAGTCAGCCATATGATATAGACAGGCAAGCAAGTGAACATAATGAGCCTTGGCCTGGTGGACGACCAAATCATTATTTATTTGATCTTAACAGAGATTGGGCTTGGGCAACGCAAGTAGAAACTCAAACTCGGCTTATTGCATACAATAAATGGATGCCACATATTCATGTCGATTTTCATGAACAAGGCATTAACGAACCTTATTATTTTGCACCTGCTGCAGAACCGTTTCATGAAATTATTAGTGATTGGCAAAGGGATTTTCAAACTGAAATAGGAAAAAACCACGCCAAATACTTTGATGCTGAGGGTTGGCTATTCTTTACCAGAGAAAGTTTCGATTTGTTATATCCTAGTTATGGAGATACGTAACCTACATATATGGGAGCTATTGGTATGACTTACGAACAAGGTGGACATGGCATGGCCGGATTAGGTGTTTTGAATGACGAAGGACACGTCTTAACTTTAGTAGAACGTATAACACACCACACAACAACAGGAATTTCAACGGTTGAAATCGCTTCGAAAAACGCCAAAAAGTTAAATTCTGAATTTGCTAAGTTCTTTGATAATTCTAACTTAGAATATAAAAGTTATGTTGTAAAAGGGAATACTGATAAAATAAATAGTCTTAAAATGCTTTTAGATAAGCACAACATCGCTCACGAAAACCCAAATACCAAAACAGTTTCTGGCTATAACTATAAAACAGGGCAACAAGGCACAATGAATGTTACCAATGAAGCAATGGTAGTTCATACCAATCAACCTAAGGGAAAAATGGTAAAGGTATTGTTTGAGCCAGATGTTAAACTTACAGATTCATTAACCTATGATATTACTGCATGGTCAGTCCCTTATGCTTATGGCCTAGAAGCAATTGCAAGTACAACAAAAGTAACCAGTAACAAATTACTGGAACGCAAATCGCTTCAGGTATTAAATGATGCTTACGGCTATGTGAGCAAATGGAACTCTTTAAATGATGCTCAATTTTTAGCAGAATTATTAAAGCAAAATTTCAGAGTGCGTTTTACTGAAAAGCCTTTTTCTTCTGCTGGTAATAAATTTAAACGTGGATCCTTAATAATTACAAAAGGAGACAATAAGCATATAGAGAACTTTTTAGCTACATTAAATAGCATTGCACAAAACTATGCACAGCCATTAAATAAAATGGCTAAGTTCTAACTTAGATATGTGTTATCTTTGTTAAAAATGCTATTATATG
>NZ_CAXBGB010000047.1:0-24230 GCF_963975125.1 uncultured Winogradskyella sp.
GATGGTAGAGAAATTTCTATCGAAACCGGAAAATTAGCAAAACAAGCGCATGGTAGCGTTGTTGTGCAATCAGGAAAATGTATGTTATTATGTACAGTTGTTTCCAATTACGAACAAAAAGATCTTGGTTTTCTACCGTTAACAGTAGATTACAGAGAAAAATTTGCTGCTGCAGGTCGTTATCCAGGTGGTTTCTTTAAAAGAGAAGCAAGACCTAGTGATGGTGAAGTATTAACAATGCGTTTAGTGGACAGAGTTTTACGTCCATTATTCCCAAAAGATTATACCGCTGAAACGCAAGTGATGATTCAATTAATGTCTCATGACGATGACGTTATGCCAGATGCAATGGCAGGTTTAGCTGCTTCGGCAGCTATTCAATTATCAGATTTCCCTTTTGAATGTGCTATCTCTGAAGCTAGAGTTGGTCGTGTAAACGGAGAATTTGTAATCAACCCAACACGCGCGCAATTAGCAGAATCTGATTTAGACATGATGATTGGTGCTTCTGCAGATTCAGTAATGATGGTAGAAGGTGAAATGAATGAGATTTCTGAAGAAGAAATGGCTGATGCAATTAAATTTGCACATGAAGCGATTAAAGTTCAATGTGCTGCTCAATTAAGATTAGCAGAAGCATTCGGAAAGAAAGACGTCAGAGAATACGAAGGTGAAAGAGAAGAAGCCGATTTAGCCAAGAAAATTCATGATATGGCTTATGATAAAGTGTATGCTATTGCAAAAGCTGGATCTGCTAAACATGAAAGAAGTGCTGCATTTAAAGAAATAAAAGAAGATATTAAAGCGTCGTTTTCTGAAGAAGAAATGGAAGATTATGGTGGTTTAATTTCTGATTATTACCGTAAAGCTGAAAAAGCTGCCATTAGAGATTTAACCTTAAATGAAGGGTTACGTTTAGATGGTCGTCAAACAGATGAAATTAGACCAATTTGGTGTGAGGTTGATTATTTACCATCAACTCATGGGTCTTCAATCTTTACTCGTGGAGAAACTCAAGCATTAGCAACAGTTACTTTAGGAACCTCTAGAGATGCAAACAAAATAGATATGCCATCTTATGAAGGTGAAGAAAATTTCTATTTACATTATAACTTCCCTCCTTTTTGTACAGGTGAAGCTAGACCAATCCGTGGAACATCTCGTAGAGAAGTAGGACATGGTAATTTAGCGCAACGTGGTTTAAAAGGAATGATTCCTGACGATTGTCCTTACACAGTACGTATAGTATCTGAAGTATTAGAATCTAACGGCTCGTCTTCTATGGCTACTGTATGTGCAGGAACTATGGCTTTAATGGATGCAGGTGTGCAAATGACTAAACCAGTTTCTGGTATAGCAATGGGCTTAATTTCTGATGCTGATTCTGGTAAGTATGCTGTATTATCTGATATTTTAGGTGATGAAGATCACCTTGGTGATATGGATTTTAAAGTGACTGGTACTGCAGATGGTATCACAGCTTGCCAAATGGATATTAAAGTAAAAGGATTATCATACGAGATTTTAGTTAACGCTCTTCAACAAGCACGTGCTGGTCGTTTACATATCTTAGAGAAATTGACGGATACAATTGCTGTACCAAATGCAGATGTAAAAGATCATGCTCCTACAATGGTAACAAGACGTATTCCTAACGAATTTATTGGAGCCTTAATTGGACCTGGTGGAAAAGTAATTCAGGAAATGCAAAAAGAAACTGAGACAACTATCGTTATTAACGAAGATCCGGTAACTGAAGAAGGTATTGTTGAAATTTTAGGTGTAGGAAGTGAAGGTATTGATGCTGTAATGGCAAAAATAGATGCGATCTTATTTAAGCCTACAGTTGGTAGCGTTTACGAAGTAAAAGTAATCAAGATGTTAGATTTTGGTGCTGTTGTTGAGTATATGGATGCGCCAGGAAACGAAGTCTTATTACACGTATCTGAGTTAGCTTGGGAACGTACAGAAAATGTGTCTGATGTTGTAAACATGGGAGATGTATTTGATGTGAAGTATTTTGGCCAAGATCCTAGAACACGTAAAGAGAAAGTGTCTCGTAAAGCAATCTTGCCAAAACCAGAAGGTTATGTAGCAAGACCACCAAGAGATAATAACAGTCGTGGTGGACGTGATAATAACAGAGGAAGAGATAATCGTGGACGTGATAACCGTCGTGATGATCGTAAACCTAGAGAAGATAAAAAGGAAGACTAAATCGTCTTTGTAAATTATAACTTCATAAAACCGCCTCAGATTATTCTGAGGCGGTTTTTTTTATAAAGTTTCATAAAATGTCATGGACACAATCCATAAACTATACCTTATAAAACATCTGCGGTTACCTCCAAATCAATAGTAATGTTAATGGTAAAACCCATAGCATCTTCACAACTCGATTCACCCACAATACCAATTAAAACACCATTGCCTGCCTTTAGTTTGGACGCAATAGAGTTTAATAGTGCTGTATTGGTAACCTCAAATACAGTAACCGCATCAACAGTTTGTTTTACAACCATGTTATGGTGTAACAATTCAACACCATCAGCGACCAAATTACCTGTTATAATACCATTAACGTCTCCTGTAAAATTTGTTAACTGATACCTAAAACTTGTAATTCTTACATTTTTTAATACATCTAGATAATCTCCTGTATCATTGTTAACCATATTAATTAATAGAGTTCTGTTAAGGGCTAAATCTTCGCCAGCTAGGACATTAACGTCCAACTGTTCATTTAAAGTAGTACTAAAATCTACCTCAGTGAGTTCATCAATTTTGTCGCATGATGTATAACTCACCACTAGCAAACCCACTACTAAGAATCTGATAAAAGTTTTCATAATTAGAATATTTTAAATTGTTTTTAATAACCTATATAAAGCTACAAATTAGCCCTTCAATTTGCAATTTTTAAGGACTGATAGATATCAGTTTTGAGCATTGATAAACTTAATTAGTAGGTGAAGAGATAAATTATAACAATGCCTAATATTTTTAGGGTATAAAAAACAAATGACAAGTTGTTAGTTTATTCTGGCAAAAAAGAGATCGCGCACTATTCTTTAATATAATGCATCAAAAAATAAACAGATTAAGGGATAGAATTATTATAACAATAAGACTTTTCAACTTTGAATAAAGAAAAACAAAAGTGTTTTAGGCTCAAACACATAAATTTGCCTATATCATTAGTTTTCATTATATCATTAGCTATGATAGCACAAGACAAAGCTAAGTACGTAGAAGAGCTAAATCATTCTATCAGCTATCTTGAAAATTTAGGCTACTCTAATATTAAAGCAGATGTTGAAGGTTATGAAACACCCAAATCATATCACAAAAAAGGAAGTAAGATTGAGGTGACACCAGACATAGTTGCTGAAAAAGAGGGTAGAAAGCATATTTTTGACTTAAGTTTAAAATCTGAAAGCCCTAGATTACTAAAATCAAAATGGTTATTTCTAAATAGCCTAAGCCAAATAAAGTCTTATCGTTTTAGACTAATTACTACTAGAGGCCATTATAAATTTACAAGTGAAACAGTCGATGATATTAATTTAGATAATATAAAACTTATTAAAATTTAATTTTTTATTAATAATTCTGTAACATTATTATGCTTTTATACGTATAATTGATGCAACACGTTGTTGTTAACATTGCACAAATCTTAAAATTAAATGAGACAACTTAAAATTACCAAGCAGGTAACCAACAGGGAAACTGCATCATTAGATAAATATTTACAAGAAATTGGTAAAGTAGATCTTATTACAGCAGACGAAGAGGTAGAATTGGCTCAGCGTATAAAAGCTGGTGATCAGCTTGCTTTAGAGGAATTAACAAAAGCAAACCTACGTTTTGTTGTTTCAGTTGCCAAACAATACCAAAACCAAGGTTTAACATTACCCGATTTAATTAATGAAGGTAATCTAGGACTAATTAAAGCAGCACAACGTTTTGATGAAACCCGTGGTTTTAAATTTATCTCTTATGCGGTTTGGTGGATTAGACAATCTATCTTACAAGCATTAGCAGAGCAATCTCGTATTGTACGTTTACCGTTAAACAAGATTGGTTCTATTAATAAAATTAATAAAACGTTTGCCTTTTTAGAGCAAAGTCATGAGCGCCCTCCTTCTGCAGAAGAAATCGCCAAAGAATTGGATATGACTATTAATGATGTTAAGGAGTCTATGAAAAATTCTGGTCGGCATGTCAGTATGGATGCTCCTTTAGTTGAAGGTGAAGATTCTAACTTGTACGATGTATTGCGTAGTGGAGAATCTCCAAATCCTGATAGAGCTTTATTACACGAATCTTTACGAACTGAGATTGAACGTGCATTAGAAACTCTAACTCCTCGTGAAGCTGATGTAATTCGTTTGTACTTTGGATTAGGAAACCAACACCCAATGACTTTAGAAGAAATTGGAGAGACATTCGATTTAACTCGTGAGCGTGTAAGACAAATTAAAGAAAAAGCGATTCGCAGATTAAAGCATACCTCACGAAGTAAAATATTAAAGACATATTTAGGATAGGATTTCGTATATTTAGCGTCCAACCTAATAAAGGTAACAACAGTTACAAAACATAACTGTTCGTTTTTTGATTGATGAAAGAACCCACGGCTGATTACCGTGGGTTCACTTTTTAGAACATCTTACTACTCAAAACAAAAGAAACTTCTTTTTTTATTTACCTTTGTTCAAACCAAATAGAACTTCAATAAAATGGCTTCAAAACTAATTGCACCTTCAATGCTAGCTGCCGATTTTGGCAATTTACAACGGGATACAGAAATGGTTAATAATAGTGATGCGGACTGGTTTCATATCGACGTTATGGATGGTCATTTTGTACCAAATATATCCTATGGCATGCCTATAATAGCTGCAATAAAAAAGCATGCTACTAAGCCATTAGATGTTCATTTAATGATTGAAAAACCAGAGCGTTACATTGAAGAATTTGCTAAAGTAGGAGCTGATATTATTACTGTACATTACGAATCTACAGTACATTTACATCGAACTTTGAGGCAAATTAAAGATGCTGGCTGTAAAGCTGGCATTGTACTTAATATAACAACACCTCTTACTGTTTTAGAGGACATTTTACCAGAATGTTACATGATTCTGCTCATGTCTATTAATCCTGGTTTTGGTGGTCAAAAATTTGAAGACATCACCTATAAACGCATAAAACGACTTCGCCAAATGATTAATGAACAAGGCTTAGATACACGTATAGAAATTGATGGTGGTGTAACTGATAAAAACATCAAAGCTCTCGTAGAAGCAGGCGCAGATGCTTTTGTAGCAGGAAGCCATGTTTTTAAAAGTGAAAATCCAATCGCAACTATCTCTAATTTAAAAACCATATCAAACTCATAAAAAAAGCGCCATAAGGCGCTTTTTTTAATATTGAGCAATCAAATAATTGATAAGATCAGTTGTTGTTACTATACCAACCAAAATTTCATCATCAACTATGGGTAGTGCATGAAACTCTTTAGTGGCCAAAATTTCTGCAACTTCTTTAATTGAAGTTTCAGAATTTACCGTAGTTACATTTTTAGCCATGACTTGGTCTATGGTAAACATGTTATATACTAAGGTATCTACATCGCTTTCAGATTCATCAACGGCATCAGCAAAACTAATACGTAATAAATCTGTATAACTTAACATCCCAATAATAACCTCACCAGATACAACTGGAATGTGTCTTATTTTATGACGCTTAAATAATAATTCTGCACGTTCTAAATCGTCTGTTCTATTTAGAGCTATAATGTTTTCAGACATTATAGTACTCACGGGTATTCTCTGTCTCATAATATTGAATTTTTATTCAATACTAAAGGTACTTTACAGAACCTATATAAATTATGACAAAAGTCATAATGGAGAAAGAGAAAATACAAACTAAGATTTTGCTCCGTAACCATAATTATAGCCATAATTATAGCCATAACCATAAGACCTACTTGCACCAACGCAATTAACAACATAAGCCATATTATTTAGCTTACCTGTCTCAGATAGTTCTTTTGAGAATTTTAATAGATTTTTCTCAGTATAATTGGAGCGTGTTAAATATACTGTAGCATCCGCCAATTTAGAGATAAGCATAGTATCAGTAACTAAAATAGTAGGAGCTGTATCTACTATAATGTAGTCGTACTCTTGTTTTGCTTCGTCTAATAGTTTCTTAAAACGACCATTAGTTAGCAAATGAGCCGGATTTGGAGGAATACTTCCTGACAAAATGATTTGATGATTGGGATGTTTTTCAAATCCATTAATTAAAGCATCTTTCCAATCGTAATCTACATCATGGAGGTAATTAGATAATCCCGGTTTGTGTTTTTCTTGATTAATGTGCGTGTGAATTTGAGGATTTCTTAAATCTGCACCAATTAATAACACCTTTTTATTAATGCTCGATAAGGCCAAAGACAAATTAAGACTAATATAAGTTTTCCCTTCCCCTTTAATTGTAGATGTACAATAAATAACTTTACCTTTTTCATTACCATTTACTGGTAAAATATAATCTACATTAGAACTCAATATCCTAAAAGATTCTGCCAATGCATTGCGATCATTTGGGTCACTAAAAATAGTTGCTCCATTCTTTTTTACTTCTGGTATTTCTCCAATTACTGGTATATTAGAGGTAAGCTTTATAATATCCTCTTTACTGTGTAATTTTGTGTCTAGCATAAAAGTGAGATACAAAATACCAAAAGGTATCAGCAATCCACCAAGCAATGCACCAGCATATACAATATTAGATTTTGGAGAAATTGGATCAGTACCAGACAAGGCATATTCTACAACCTTAATAGAAGGCTCTGTAATGGCTAAATTTATAGCTGCTTCTTCTCGCTTTTGAAGTAATAAAACATATAAGCTCTCTTTTATTTTCTGTTGGCGTACAATTGAATTAAGTAAGCGCTCTTTTTCTGGAATTTGAGCTACTTTTCCCGAAAACTGACGGTTTCTATATCCTAATTGTTGTTGTGATGCTTCTAATTGACTTATATACGTTTTAAGCGATCTATTTATATTAAACCTTAAATCTTTAACCACACTAGCCGCCAATTTAACTACTGGGTTATTAGCACCTCCACTATTTGCGACCTTAGCTCTATTAATGACAGCAGTATTGTATTCTGATATTAAACTATTGATTCCTGTATTTTCTATACCAATATTAGCTGGTAATAATCCCGAACCCGAAGTATCTTTTAATGAGTTTTCTAACAATTTAGCAAGTGACAATTGGTTTTCGATTCTAAAAACCTCTTCTTCAGATTGGGTGCGTTGTTGAAGTCCTAACTCTGCATCAGTAACTAAATTAACCAGATTATTGCTTTGTTTAAAATCTTGATAACTAATTTCTACAGAGTCTAATTCTCGAGCCAAAAAGACAAAACGAGCATCTATAAAATCTAAAGTGCGTTTAGATACAAGTTGCCTATCATTTATGCCATCTTTATTAAATATATCTATTAAGGTATTTAGAATGCTTTCCGATAGATTTTCACTCTCCCCTTTAATATTTAATTGTAATAAATCACTCTGCTCGCCAATAGCCTCAACCTCTATTCTAGATTTTAGACTTAACGCTGCCTTTTTTATTGTTCTAAACGTTATTATAAATGTTTTACCTTCAATATGCTCTGCGTCTAACTTAGGCAAATATGTAATCTCAAAAGGCAAGCTATGTTCTTTATTGTACGTATTGTAGTCTGAAAATTCAAATGTTTTTTCTGTTTCAATATTAGTAATACTAAATTTTGAGTCGTTAACAACAATCTTATAATTTAAGTTTTTTATAATACTGTCTGGATGAATAAGCTGTTCAAAATGAAATGGTAATGCTACTAAAGGTGAGGTTTGTATCGTTCCTTCTTCATAAAACCTAGTGCTAAGTTTTAGCTCGGTAATAACACGTTCTATTATTATATAAGAGGTTAATATTTCAATCTCATTTTCTAAATTTATATTAGATCTATTAAAGACAAATGCCGAAGTCGGTAATTCTAGACCTTCCGATTCGTCTAATATTTTAACTTTAGCTGTTGTCTGGTATATTCTAGGAGCGTATCTAAGATAGGTATAAGCACTAATTAATGCTATAGCTATTGCTAATACAAACCATGGCCAATAGCGTAAATATCGTTTTATTTCTTGCTTAAGATCAACACTTTCTTCTTCTTGAAATGCTGCAGTACTATTGATTGAATTATCCATAATTTACCTCGACAATAATATGATTGAACTAAGTACCACAGATGTTATTGTTAGTACAGTACCAATATTAGCTACAAAACCCGCATTTTTAACTCTTGGATTATTTGGATTAACAACGATAACATCATTGGGTTTTATAAAATAAAACTCACTATTCATAAACGATGCTGACGTTAAATCTATATGCGCAATTTTTCGCATTCCATCAACCTCTCTAGTCATTAATATATCTTTTCGCAATCCATTAATAGTTAAATCGCCTGCATAGCCCAAAGCCTGCAATATGGTAATGTTTTGTTCTGTAAAATTATAAGTACCTGGCTTATTTACCTCTCCAAGAATAGTTACCTTAGCATTAATTAGACGTATATTTACTGATGGATTAGACAAGTGGCCATCTGCTACTAATTGGCTTTTAATAGCGTCTTCTAATTGTTTTGTCGTCTTATTAACTGTTGATATTTCACCTAATACAGGAAAACTTATTGTATTATCTATAGATACTAAATATCCATCTAACTGCAACAGTTCTAAATTCTGTGTTGGTGTACCTTGTATGGCAAATCTATTATAGGGTAATGCTGCCTCTGGCACCATGCTCTCTACAGTAATTTTTAATATGTCATTAGGCTGAATATTTGCAGATTGATAATTTACATTACCAGTTCCTTCGGTAGAGATATCTTGCATGTAAAGCACTTCCTTTTTAGAAGCACATGAGAAAACACATAGTAATACTATAAAGCTTATAAATCTTATTTTCATTTAATTACTAATTCTAGGTGAGGCAAATATAACTGCATTTAAAAGACTTGCAAAGTCGAGGGCACATTTAAGCTAAAAAGTAAACTGTTTTTTTTAGAATCATTTTAAAAGTTTTTTTATCACAAATGGCAATACATAAAGAGCAGACCCATATAAAAATAAATAAATAATTTGGGTGTTTAGATTAAGGCTTAAAAGATTAAAAGCGATGCAAACTATGATAAAATTAATACTAACAATTAATACTGTAGTCATTAAATGGCTAAATCCACTTTTAATAAATCGATGATGTATATGATTTGTATCTGCTTTAAATGGGCTTGTTCTATGAATCACTATCCTAATAAAAAAAATACGCAGTGTATCAATTAATGGGTAAAATAACAAAGCAAATGCCAAAGCTGGTGAATCTTTGTAATAGTTAGACTCAACATTTGTCTGCGCCATATTTATAAAACTAATAGTGAAAAACGCTAATAAAAAACCAATTATCATAGACCCTGTATCTCCCATAAAAATTTTATTCTTATTTGAAAAATTGAATCTCAAAAACGCCAATAATGCACCACATAATGCAATAGCGATAGTCGCAAGACTTAAATCATTTGTACTAACAAAAAGATATACAAATATGGCACTAGCATTTAGAGCAATGCTACCTGCCAATCCATCTACACCATCAATAAGATTATAGGCATTAATAATTAAAATGTAAACAAATAAGGTGAAGCCTATAGAGATCCAATATGGAAGTGTATAAACATCTAAAATACTAGAAAACCCTATAATACGTGTATCTGTAAAAATGATAAGCAAGGCTGCTACAAAGAGCTGCCCAATAAATTTTCTTCTTGCAGATAATACGGTTAAATCATCTTTTAGACCTAAAAAAAACAAAATTGTTAAACCTCCCATTACTAAGAGTAAAACCTTCGTATTTAAAAAGGCTCCTATAATAGTCATTACCACTATAAGACTAAAAAAAATACCAATACCTCCGAGGGTTGGCGTTTTATCTGAGTGTAAACTCCGACCATCGGGTTCATCCATTAAATGTTTTTTCTTAGCCACAAATAAAATTGTAGGAAAACTTCGATATGCAATTAAAAATGCTAATACAAATGCTAATGCTAACCAGACTGCCAGATGGTTCTCTGGCGAAAAATTTTCGAGTAATGTTTTAATCATTAAAACCCTTTTTTTTAAACTTATTCTTAAAACATCTTAGGGTATCCGAAAGGTACAAATAATTAAGTAAAGTATTATGCGTACCTAATAAACTTAAAGGTACCAATGCTATTTTTTTGAAAGTATTAATAGCGCATCTATAATACGCGCTGCTGTTTTTCCATCCCATAAAGGTATGCTCTTACCAGTTTTCCATTGCCCCTCAAATAAGGTTTCGAGATATGGTTTTATATGCTTAGGATTTGTTCCAACCAATTCATTGGTTCCTAAGGTTATAGTTTCTGGTCGCTCAGTATTATCTCGTAAAGTCATACAAGGAACATCCATTATAGATGCCTCTTCAGTAATACCTCCAGAATCTGTAATCACTGCTTTTGCTTGCTCTACAAGGTAATTAAACTCTAAATAGCTCAGTGGCTCTATAGTGTGTAATCTCGGATGTGCAATTTTTAAGCGTTCTAATATTTTAGCAGTTCTAGGGTGCACAGGGAATACTAACGGTAAGTTTTGGGTGCAACTTATAATCTCATCAATCATAGATTTTAACTGACTTTCTTCATCAACATTTGCAGGGCGATGTAGCGTTATTACAATGTAAGATTGGGGTTTAAGATGTAACCGTTTCCATACGTCTGGACGTTTAAAATTTGGTCGTTGTTTTAAAAGTGTATCAATCATCGTATTTCCTACAAAGAAAATCTGATCTGTTTTAACACCACTTTCTCTCAAGTTTTTATTAGCCAATTCAGACGTTGTAAAAAAATAATTGGTAATACTATCTGTTACCAGTCTGTTAATTTCTTCTGGCATGGTCCAATCATCAGAACGAATACCAGCTTCAATATGTGCTACTTTGGTATTCAGTTTTTGC
Source organism: uncultured Winogradskyella sp. (assembly GCF_963975125.1). Lineage (GTDB taxonomy): Bacteria > Bacteroidota > Bacteroidia > Flavobacteriales > Flavobacteriaceae > Winogradskyella. Next base: position 11,104 of record NZ_CAXBGB010000047.1, read on the forward strand.
GCTACTAAAGCGCATGCCATTGTAGAGGTAACATCACCAACTACTAACACTAAATTTGCTGGATGCGCCATAAGCTCTTTTTCAAAACTTATTAGTATTGCTGCGGTCTGCTCTGCTTGTGTACCTCCACTACATTCTAAATTTACGTGTGGTTCTGGAATTTGAAGTTGCTCAAAAAAGCTTCCAGACATATTTTTATCATAATGCTGACCTGTATGTATCAATCGGTAATCTATAGCTTCCTTTTTATCTTTTGCAGCTTGAATCGCATGAATAATAGGAGCAATTTTCATAAAGTTAGGTCTTGCTCCTGCAATAATGGTGATTTGGTAATTCATTCTTATTTTATTTATTTTAATATCTATTTAGGTGTAGATTCACAATAAAACGCAATAAATGTATCTGACGTTTAATTCGTGATGGTTGACTAACCAGTCTATAAGCCCATTCTAAATTATTTTTTACCCACCAGTATGGTGCTCGTTTTACGTTTCCGGTATAAACATCAAAACTACCACCTAAACCTTGATATACAGCTTTATGGTGTTGTTGTATGCGCTCCATTAATAACTCTTGTTTTGGAGAACCCATAGCAACAAAAATGACATCTGGTTTAAGTTTTACTATATCTGCAATTAAATCTATTTCTTCTGCATCTGTCTTTAAATAACCATTTCTATAATTACAAATGGTTATTCCTTCAAATTCAGATTGTAATTTATTAACTGTTGTTTCAATAACCTCTTGCTTACCACCAACCAGATAAAATGACTTATCCTTAAAATGCTGTTTCACTACATCTAACCATAGTTCGCAACCTGGTATTTTAACAACGGATTTATGTCCTTTCTTATGCAATGCCCAAACCGCACCAATACCATCTGGATAGCCTAAATTTCTGTTAATAATTGCTCTGCTTTCATTGGTTGCATGCAAGATTTTTTCGGCATTAACTGCTATCAAAATCTTTTTATGCTCAAAAGCATAATCTATAAGTTCCATCCTAGATTTAGGCGCATAAGTATTCACGTTGTTTAAGGTTTCTGATAGCATAAAACTAATTAGATTCTAAATAATAATGTGCCATAGCATTAAACATAAACGCGTTACTCCATCTCATATAAGAGATTTTAGAACTCATTCCTTTTTTTATCTGGTAGTAAAAATAGCCTTTTTTGTCTTGCATATTATTAACTGTCCAAAGTAAAGTTTTTTCAAGTAATTCTTTATGACTTTGAAATACATTTAATTTTGATGCTGTAACTATAATTTGAGCCGGACAATGAATATCTATGGGATAGGTTTTATTGTGATAATATTTTGGCATGCCATCTACTTCAAAAAAATTAGCGACATAATACTCCCATCCTTTATCTAAATAGTCTTGAAAGGAAGTATCTCCTGTATTTTGCTGATAGGTTTCAATAGCATCAAGGTTAAACCCTGTATGAAAACTATCAATCCAAGATTGAATGGGCAGTAAGCCGTATACCCAAGAGCCATCTTCATTCTGCAATTCGCAAGCTGTTGATACCGCTTTAAAAGCCTGTTCTTTATGCGCTTTATTATTTGAATATTTATAGGTAAAACTCAAAATTTTAGCTCCTAAAAGCGAGGCATTAATCACCGTATTATTGCCATCGATGTTACTATAAGAAAATAGAAACCCATTTTTATGAGGCGTACGCGATAAATCCTTAAGCACAAAATTTGCAGAGGATAATATAACGTCTAAAATTATTTTATCTTTTGTTATTTCGTAGCTTTCGGCTAAAGCTTCTATGCAAAAAGCAGTCGCTACCACAGTAGGAGTATTCTTTTTGAACAAAAACAAACGTCTTGCTTGCCAATCGAAATTGTAGCCCCAACAAGCGCCTGAATACCCTTCGACTTTCATATCCAAAAGCAATTGTGTTAACTTCTCAATGTGAATCAAAAGTTCTTCTTTGGTCCCAAAATTTTTATTTCCTTTTAAAGCAGCTTTATATAACTTACAATAGCCTAAGAGAAAAAGAGAAATTCCTTTAGAGTTGTGCTGCTTAGGTACTAATAATAATTTTCTAAAATTAATTGGACTACGCTTAAAGCCTTGTATCCAAGCTAACCTCGCCAAATCCCAATGTTTTAATGGCAAGGCTTGAAACACTTTAGAGTTCATCCCATCATAAGGATCCCAACCTTTAAAATTTTCGGCTTCGCAGTAGGCTTTTAATTTTAAAAAGCTTGTTTGTATTTTAGATTTCAATTTGTTGAGTTTACGATTTATCTTTTAAAAAAGGCATAGTCCCTTCTTTGTACTTAGGATTAGAAAAAATATCATAATCTAGATTTTTAATATTGCCAATTATTTTAGCGGGATTACCACCAACAATAGCATTCTCAGGGATGCTTTTATTTACAAATGAATTTGGAGCTATGATTACATTATCTTCAATTACAATTGGCCCAATTATTACACTATTTGTTCCAATCCAAACTTTATTACCAATTTTGGGTACATCTTTATACGGAAAATTTCTTCCTGTAGTCACTCTCATACCTATTGAACAGCCCTCACCTATTTGGGTTCCAGCGACTAGCAATGTTGACAATCCTCTATATGCAAAATAACTTCCTTTGCCAATTAACACACTCGAAGGAATTCTACTATTAAAAATTAAAAAAATTATAACCTCCACTATTTTTGGTAATAAAGGAATTTTATATCGGTAAAAAAAAATACCTATTCTATACAGTCTTATCATTGTACTTTTTTAAATATTGCTTCCATATCCAAAGCAACATTTGAAGCCATGAATTTAGATTTTGCATACTCATGGTTATATTCACCTATAAGTTTGCACGTTTCTTTATCGTTTAAAAGGGATTCTAATTTTACAGCATAATCTTTAGGTTCTAATCCTTCAATTAAATAGCCCATTATATTTTCTTGAAAAAAATCTTTTAATCCGCCTACTGGTCTTGAAACAATTGGTAGGCCAAATGCCATAGCCTCAAGAACAGTAGTAGGCATACCTTCGCTATGCGATGGCAAAACATAAACATCTGCACTGGTAAAAGCCTGAATTAAATCGTCACCAGTTACATTGCCCAAAAAATCTACATTCTTTATTTTATTTAATTTTACAAATTCCATAGCTTTACTAAATTCTGTCCCATCTCCAGCAATAATTAATTTAGCATTTGGATATTTAGAATTAATAATTTTAAATGCTTCTAAAACTGTATAAATGCCCTTATAAATTTCTATTCTTGATAAAAAAAGAATAGTCTGAGAATGTTTTTTAGATTTTATATCAAAATGCTTAATTAAACTGTCATTTACTTTTGTTGAAGTCAGAAAAACAGGTTTAGAAATACCCCATTTTATTAAGTCAAACTTAAAGTCTTTTGAAAGCACCAAAAAAGCATCGGCAGTAATAAACTTTTGTTTAAACTTATTAGGATTGAGGTTTATTTTAGATACCATATCAACATCCCATCCATGAAAAAAAATCAGAACTTTCATGTTAAAACATTTTGCTATTTTTAAAAAAAGTGAGTCACGTTTTATTGCAGTCCGACCCAAAGATGGATTTAATACAATTAAGTCATATTTGCGAATTGCACAAATTATAATAAATCTTATATAATCATATAATAAAGCAAACAGTCTAGGATATCCTTTGCGTTTCCCTACAACATTATAATCTATCTCATAGTTCCAAAAAGGTTTAAGACCAATATAGTGATTAGACACTCCTCCACTATGAATACTTAGGTTAGGTGTATTAATAAGAACTCTCATTAATAGCGTTGTTTTTTTAGTTTTAATAATTTATAGGCTAACAATAAGATTTCAATATATTTTTTTTTATAAAAAGTCCACTCACCATTATATTGAACCTTTGTTCCTCGTGATGCATTTTTAAAGACATAAACACTATCCGTAGCATGGTTACTTGGAGGTATTCTACCAAAATCGAATGTTTGAAAGCCTTCTTCTTTTAATGTTTCAAAAATATGCTGCATTATAAAATAAGTTGCACCACATTTTCGAGCCTCTAAAGAATTGGCTGCAAAAATATCGGTAGCAAACAAATTATTTACATGAACTATTCTAGCTGCTACTGGATGATTTTTGTTGTTATATACCATAAAAGTTCTAATATCATTAGATGCTAACAATATCTGTAAAGACTCTGTCTCTAAATGAAACCCTAAACCTTTTAAATTAGCTAACTCTTTAAACATATCTGAAATCTGCTTTGTTTCTTTTGTAGAAATGTCAATTAGCTCTTGAAACTTCAATTCAAACTTCAATGCCTTTTTAACATTTCGCTTCCAATTGTTATCAAATTTAAAATCGATATTAAAATCTATTTCAATGGTTAAAGGACACGAGAAAGAGCCTAAAGGTCGTATAAAACCAGAGCGCCTTATTCCAATCTCAAACTCTAAATTAAATGTATTATTACTATTAATCTCTATCCCTTGGTAGCCTATATTGAGCAAATTGGAATAAAAATTTTTAAAGATTTTTTCGCTTAATTCATTTATATAACTCTCTCCTTCTATACGTAATATCTTTTTTGATGAAAAGGGTATTTTTTGCGCAATTCCCCAACAGGTTATTTTTGGGTTCTGTACTGAATCAACAAAAAACACAATTTGCTTACCACAACACAATAAATAATCACACCAACCCCTAGATTGTGTGAATGGAATGCGATTTAACTTCTTTTGAAGTTCAAAAAACGTCGTTTTATCTTTTATTTCAATCATTACAATCTATAATGTTTAATAGAAATTTTATTGAATATTTTATAAAAGGTTATTTTCTCAATTATCTTAAACCCATTTTTAAACTGCACTTTTAAAGCTGGTTTATTTTCTTTTAACACCAAAACCAAAACATTCGTTTTACCTCTTTTTGCTATTTCATGCAAACGAAAACTATTCATTTTTGAATGAAACCCTTTGCCTCTATAATCTGGATGACAATACGAATCTTCTAGTAATGCTTGATTTGAAACAAGTTTATCTTTTTTATCAAAAATAATCGGATAATTAAGATACTTCCAAGAAATCCACGTAAAATAAACTATTCGTTCTTTGTCAATACAAATAAAACAACTATAATTATTAGAGTTTAATCTTTCCGTAAATAATTTCTTCTTTTTTATATCTATGAAATCTAATCTAGAGACATCAGACTTTTTAAGTTCCATTACATCTAAATAGTCATAAGAGCTATATATTTTACTTACATAATCCTTATCTATTGTATAATTTAAAAGATAGAATGATTCATAAATAAATCCAAATTTTCTAAATAAAATCTTGACAATACGTATAAATGCATATTGTCGATATTGTTTGAATGTATTTATAATACTCATTTCGAATAAACTTTTCTTAATAATTTAAGTAAAATAACGCCTAAAGTATCTGATGCATTAACTCCAATTCTTTTAATTTTAAAAACATCTTCATCTAACGTATTTATTCCTGAAATAGTCGTAAAACTATAGTTAATTATTGATTTTTTAAGTATTTGTAAAGTTGTAGAATTAAACATCCCGTTAGGGAATGCAAAATATTTTGCGTTATGATTCAGTTTATTAGTTAGAACTTCTATTGAAGTATTCAATTCAGCAAATTGTTTCTCCATAGGTGAAATCGATAACATCGAATGATTATGTGTATGTGGTTGCACAAAATAACCTTCATTTATAATTTCACTTAACTCTTCCCAATTCATCATTAATCTATGGTTAGGTATATCAAAATTATCAACAATTGACAGATATTTTTGGTCAATTAATTTTCCTTGATTTAATTGCCTTAGTTGATTTTCAATCTCGGTTTCAGTTAGAGTTTCAACCGTAACTAAATACCTCAATTTATCATGCAATAACCATTCTTTAGTTCCTATTAATTTTGTTACAACGAAAAATATGGCTTTAGAATTATATTTTTTTAAAATCGGAAATGCAATATCATAATTATCTTTATAGCCATCATCAAAAGTTAAAAGTACGTAAACCCCTTTTTTAGGTTTGTTTTCAAAAAATTCTTCTGGATATAAAAATTTAAAATGTTTAGAGAGCCATTGAATCTGATGGCCAAATTGCTCATCATAACCTGTTTCTAATATAGACCCACGTTTAACACCATAATTGTTATATTTAGAAAAGTTATGATAGTTAAGAACTATAAATATTGGCTTATTTCTGCCGAGAAATTTTATTAGTCTAACACAACCTAATACAATCAAAAGCTTGCCAATAGTTATCTTAAGTATATGCATTGGCTATCTGTTTATTTTATACTTAGCAAAAAAGTAATTTAGTACTGAATAATGTTTAGGGCTATTAATTAATGATAAAATAATAAGAAGAATAAAAGTCACTTTCAAACTAGTAGTGAAATCTGAAGAATAAACAAAATGAGTTGCTAAGAACAATAAGAATATTAATCTTCTTAGAGTTATGGTAAAACTATGATTAATTGATTTATTAGACAATATTACTTTTTTAAACAAAATTATTGTTAAAATCATTAAAAGCCATCCACCAGAAACTATATCTCTTGTAAAACCAACTACTCCATATGTAAAACCAAATTCTCTTCTTGTTTTCTTATTTTTAATTGAACCGTATCCCTTACCTAAAAGAAAAATAGAACTATTTGACAAACTCTCATTTAATATAGCACCAGTAGTATTAGATCTACCAATGGTATTACCATATTTATCTTTTGAATTTTCATATTGGTCAGCATATTTTACTGCTAAATTAATAGTTTCAACAGCATTTTCGTTACCCGCTAAAAAGTAATTAAATCCTTTAGAGTTTCTAATTCCAAATATTAAAATTACAAATCCAATAAAACCATAAACAGAAATATTAAATATCTTCTTCTTAAAATATTTTTTCCTTTTTAAATATTTTAAAGATAGGAAAACCACAATTATGAAAAATAAAGGAACTAAAAAATAAATAGCCCTTTTGGAGCTTGAGTAGGCAACTAATAGCAAACTAAAATTTATAAGCGAAAACAAGATTAATTGATTTGTCTTGAACTTTTCTATAAACAAAAAAAACAATAAAGAAATACTCATAATTACAAGAGGGAAAATTGTAGCTGTAGTACCTCCTAAACTAGACATTAAACCAACATAACCTTCTATGCGCTGTTCTAAAATAAATAAATTAAAGAAAGCTCCTAGACCCTGCCCTAAAATTAAAACTATAATAAGCAACAGTAGCAAATTCCATTGTCTTTTAGTCAAACTCATTATATAGAACTGATTGTAAATAAGATAAAAGTATAATGTAAACCTAAAATAGAGAATACTTTCCACCAAAGAATTACCGTTAGCAAAGCCTACAAAAAGTAGAGTAATCATTAAAAAAAATAAAAATTTTGCGCCTGGAACCTTTATACTAAACTTAAATTTGAACAATATAAATAAAACGACAATGACATCTATAACATAATAAAACTCTGGCAAAAAAAAGAGTATTCTCTCCCACATTCCTTGTGTATAGACAAGAAACAATGAAGTTAATAGTAAAATATATTTGAATTTACTCATAATTGTAAAACAAAATCTATCAACTTTTTCGCTTGCTTTTCCCACGTATATCTATCCATTACGAAATTTCTGCATTTTGATGAAACATCTGCCTTATTAACTAAATTCAAATCAATTATATCCTTTAAACGATTTGAAATTTCATTGATTTGATTTTTATTTTCTGAGTCAAAATAAAAAATAAGCTCTTCTTTATCTTCAAAAACATCAGTAAAAGCTTCAAGATTTGGTGCCAATACTTTTTTACCTATAGCTAAATATTCCATTAACTTAATAGGGCTAGAAACCCTCCAAGCATCAAAATAAGGAAAAGGCAAAACGGGTAAGTCAGAGTTAAAAATATACTCTGGCATTTTAGACAATGGCAAAGGTGGCAATAATTTACACCAATTAGATATGTTTTTATCTATTATATATGATTCTATTTCACCGTTTACACAAATGCCTACTTGCAAAAGCGTTATATCATATCCTTTATTAACAAGTATTTCTGTTGCTTTAATCAAAGTTAAATTACCTCTTGATATGGAAATACCACCATGATAGAAAACCATAAAGGACGTAGACTTTTTTACTGAATAATTAGTACTATCAAACAGATTCAAATCTACACCAGAACTCCATGTTACAGTTGGTTTTTTAGCATCATAGCGGTCCATTATATATTTTTCCATAAATGGCGTTATAAAACTAAAACCATTAAAAAACTTAACTGCAAGACTAAATTGATTATGAAACCTTTTCATATCAGAGTCAAATGTTTCTGGATTAGTAGGAGTAGTTCTAATATCTACAACAAATTTGTTGTTTTTTCTAAAAATCCTATTTAAGACACATGCAGGCAGGACATAAAGAACCAAATCTTGATTAACCATTACTATGTCTGATTTAAATTTTAATACAATCAATACTGCTTTTAAAATTACTAGAATTTTAAATTCAATAGCTTTTATATAACGTGATTTAAAAAAACCCAAATAGTTTATATTATTTGGCAAGCCATAATAGTTCTTTTCTTTAAAAAAAGTACAGTAATACTGCATGTTAATATTCCGACTGTTTGCTGTTTTGAGCACTTCAATTTCAGTTGAAAAATTAGTAACTCTATCTAATTGTTTTGTTTCAAACCAATGTATATTTTTCATCCCTAAATCTTCATAAGTTCAGCAATTTTATGCAAATTATAATCAAGATTATGATTCGCTGCTACATATTTATAAGCTCTTTCTGACATACCTTCTAGTTCCTCCCTATTCTGCCAAAAATAATTTAACTTGTTCTTAATTTCTTCTATTGTTGGAATTAAGCATCCTATGTTTTCTTTAGTTAAAATTTCATCTGGATTAGAATTCATACTAAAAACAATATTCTTTCTAGACCACGCTTGCAGAAACACATTAGAAAACCCCTCATATTCACTAGTATTTATTAAAATATGTGATTCAAGAAGTATTTCATTTACTTCTGAGTTACTTACCTCTCCTCTAAATTGAAAATTACTATTATTTAGATTCGATTCCTCAATCAATTTCTTGTAATTTTCATTTTGTCGACCGATCATAATAAATTTAAAATTAGGATTATCGCTATACTCATCTGCAATTTGAATAAAATATTCTGGTCGTTTTATTTTCTTAAGATTAGCGATCCAAACTATATTTAACTTATTATATTCTTTATTAATCTTTTCGTTTTTAGGTTTTGGCACTGCTTGTCTTAATAATAAACCGTCGATACCAAAATTTTTCTTTAGAAGTAGTTTTTGCTCGTTATTTTGAACAATAATATTTTTAGTATGCTTAAAGGCATTTATTATTATTAAATACTCAAAAAAATCAAATGGTTTTAATAAAAAATTAAATTTAGTTTTCTTTACCAAATCATTGTTTGATGCTATAGCCCACAAATGGGGTATTTTATTTTTAACTGAATAATTTGATGCCATTCCAGTCCATGAAGAATAAAACCTTGTATAAATAACATTAGGCTCTATTGTATGAAGTAGCTTTAAAATAGTGTTTCTGTATAAAAACCAGCGATTTCCAATTGTTTTAGGAATTTTAATTCTCTTTAATGGATGTAGGTTAATATTTAGCTCATTGGTATATGGCTTATCCTTATCTTCAAAAATATAATGAACATTTAAATCTTTTTTTTTAAAAAAAGACACGAGGTATTTTATTTGTATTTCTGCACCACCCATAGCTTGCTCCCAATAAGAAGGGTGAAGAATAACAACAGTTTTATTAAATTCCTGCATTTTTCAAAAAATCATCAAAACCATTAAAAACAGCTCTATTGTTTTGCTTATAATACTCATAAGCATTACCCATCTGTCTCTTTACAGGTAACTGAGGGCACTCATCATCTCCATTTAAAAACAGGGGGAATTCCTCCCAAAACTCTTCAATTCTTGGCCTTCTGTCAAATCTTTCTTGAATGCTTCTAGCATAATCTAAAGCTTGAATAATTGAATTTTCCTTTCTGATTTTATAATAGTCATCTATACTAGATATTACTTTAGCTGGAATGCCTACAGCAACTGAATTTTCGGGAATACTTTTTGTCACAACTGATCCAAAACCTATAATACAATTATCGCCAATGGTAACATTTTTTAGTACTGTACAATTTCTACCGAAATATACATTATTCCCTATTTTAATTCGTCCTGACTGTGAAATGAATTCATTGTATAAATTTTTTAAAACATAAAATGCACCGTCATGCGTTACAAGAGTTAAGTTTTTATTTAAACGAACATTATTTCCTATTTCTATCAAAGAAGGTCTTGTGATATCAATGGATAAGCTTTTAACATCTGGCGTAATGAAAATATTATCCCCTATTTTTACTCCTTTTCTTCGCAAATATTTAATATATCGTTGTGGGGAAGTCCTTGCCCAACGAAGTTTAAGGTTTGCCAACCTATTATATATTTTACTCTTAAAACTCATGTCTATATGTATAACATTTAGTTTGACTAATAAATTTTCAAAAGTCGTGTTTTCAACTCAAAAAAAATAATTAAACTATTATTTAATCTTGAATGTTTTAATCTTACCTAAAAACATAAAATATGATTTATTCCGGGTAATGCGGTTAATGACTATAAAAAGAACGCCAAACACCAATGCATATAAAACTAATTTCAGCAACAAAGTTTTTGTTGCAATTACGTCAATAACAAAATAAGCTATTACCGATGATATAGATGGAGCCAAAGCTTGAGCTATAGTAATTTTTAACTGGTCTGAAATTCTAAAATCTATGTATTTACCGCAATAAATTGCATCTACAAAAGCAGAAAAATACCTAGCTAATATTAAACCATATAAAATAGTATAAATAGTATAAGTGTAAGTTATTAATAATGATAAAAGAATTAACCCGTTTCTTAAGAAAGTAAGATTTCTATATAACTTAGAATTATTTTCAATTTTAATAATATTAGAATTTAAAGTTACTAACGGCTGAAATAAAAACGACAAGAGAATAAGTTGTAAAAAAGGAACCGTAGGTATCCATTGCTCACCAAAAAGAAACTCTATTATTGGATACGCACCTCCTATTATAAACGCACTGAAAATAAAATGTATGAATAAAAAATGGTTACTTATTGACACATACATTTTTCTACGCTTAACTTTATCAATCTCCTTAGCCAAAAGAGAATAAGATGTAGTTAATATGATACTATTTACTGAATAAAAACTAATTTTATTAATTTTTTCAGCTTGATTATAGTAACCTAAAATACCTGAATTGTAAAACTTACCTACAAATACCGAATATAAATTTGAACCTATTTGATTAGTGAAATAGGACAATAACATATTGTTACCAAACTTACGCATAACCCTATATCTAGACCAGTTGAAGTGAAAAACAGGTGTCCACTTATTAATTGCAATGATCATAATTATATTCACCATACCAAGGCTTATAGCCTGTATAACTAAAGCCCAATATCCCCAACCTAAAAGAGCAAAAATATATGCTATACTAACAGAAACAAGACTACTTACTATCTGAATTAATGAAGCATTCTTAAATAGTAATTCTTTTCTCATTCTTGTAAACTCGGTAAGACATATGGCTTTGAAAATTATACTTAAACCCAACACACGTGTAATACTGATTAGTTCGGGCTCCTTATAGAAAGAAGCTATAAGCGGTGCGCAAAAAAAAAGAAGGAAGTAAAACCCAATCCCAAAAACTATATTATGAACAAAAATAGTAGCAAAATCTTTTTCCTTAGAATTGGGATCTCTTATCAAAAAATCTGCAAAACCAGATTCTGTAAAATTCATTGCAATACTTAAAAAAATTGCTAGCATTGCAATTAACCCATAATCTTCTGGTGATAATTGTCTTGCAATAAGAATATTACCCACAAAACCAATAGTCTGTGTACCAAATTTATTTACAGCACTCCAACTATAATGACTCAATTTACTCATATATCAATTCCTATGCTTTTATTTTAATGTGACTTAGACTTTATTCAGCTTTTTTTTAGGGTATTAAAGAACCATTTTATAAATGTGCCCATCCATGCTAAAACTTTTATCAGCTTCGGTGAGCTATTATTTTAGCTGGTATCCCTCCAACAACAGTGTACGGTTTAACTGAATTATTTACAACTGCTCCTGCCGCTATCACTGCTCCTTTTCCAATAGTAACACCATCAATCACAGTAACATTAGCCGAAATCCAAACATCATTTTCAATGATTATTCCCTTTATTGTCGATCCTTGCTTTTTAATATGAATACTAATATCTCTATAGTTATGATTGGAACCAACTATAACACAATTTGGTCCTATTGAACAATACTCTCCAATAGTGACTTTATCTAACACACAAGCATTACGATTAATAGTTGTACCTCTTCCTATAAGTAGATTTTCTGCGGATCTTAGGAAAACATTTTCGTGAATAAAAACATCATTTTCAATTTTAATTTTCTTACCTCTAATTTTTGTGTTCTCAAGAATTGTTATGTTAGATCCAAAAACAATGTTCCCACTTAAATGTATTCTTCTTCCAAACTTTACCTTTGTAAACGAACCAAAGAGCAAAAATGATCTTATTTTACCAAGAAAATTATTATATATAAATTTTATTTTATTTTCAATTCTTATCGTTAGCATTAGTGAATCTGTTTTTATTTTTTTAATCAACAAACTTTAATTTTAATTCGAAAATATACTAAATATCATAGATTATTAACTTCATTATTTAAAGCAAATAAAAGGACTATTACACTTTTTAAGTTTAAAAACAGTTAAAAGGCTATTTAAACTCTCACTTTTTAGGGTTTAAGTTGTTATTCTTTAAAAACCACTCATAAGCTCTAACAATCCCTTCCTTTAAACCAATCTTTGGCTCCCATCCCAAACTTCTTAGTTTAGAGCTATCCATTAATTTTCTTGGTGTTCCATCTGGTTTAGTACTATCCCAAATAATATCACCTTTATGGTCTACAGTATTTTGTATGGTTTCTGCCAAAACTTTAATAGTAACATCGCTACCTGTACC
>NZ_CAXBGB010000048.1:0-23622 GCF_963975125.1 uncultured Winogradskyella sp.
AAAACATCATTCGTTATCGATACCGTCTTGATAGACTCGATACTTGGGTCTTCTGGAATCTCAAATGGTGTTACATCATTCGTTGGATCTACATCATTATTATCTCCATTAACTCCATCAATATCAGCGGTCTCTTCGTTCGCTGGATCAGCTACTGCTGTTGTTCCGTCTGACTCTGTACCTGTATCCGAAACATCGGTTATGTCATCAGCCGTATTTCCTGTATCTCCTCCTGGGCCTTCTGAGCTTACACTTGCACTATTCTCTACACCACCATTATCTATATCGGTTTGGGTAATCGCATAAACTCCTGCACTACACGTTGTACTCGCTCCTGGTATTAAACTCGTCGATACACACGCTACTATGCCTAATACTGGATCCGTAACTACAATATCTGTTAAGGTGACATTTCCAGTGTTCGTTACAGTAAAGCTATAGGTAATCTCATCATCTAAAATACTTGCTGCTCCTACTGATGCTACACTCGCTACACTCTTAACAAGTTCTATAACAGGGCAATCCATACTATTTAATGTAATTGGATTATTAGATACTGCAAAACACGCAGGTGTTGTTTGGTATCTTACTGCAGGTGTGTATGTCGCTGGCGGAAGGTTATTAAACACATTAGATGTTTGCCATGGACCTGTAGCTCCATTAATACTATATTCTATTGTTCCTCCACCATTATTTGTGGCATCAATTGTTATTGAGCCTTGGTTGGTTGGGCAGGTTGGCTGCACACCACTAGTTGTTACTTCTATAGTAGGTGGAGGTGTTAAGAATGCTGGATCGTACATTACAAATATCTTACCGTCTCCTCCATCACCAGCTGATGAATTTCTAAATCTAATTCTAAATCCATATATATCAGTTCCTGATGTTACAAAAGCTGTCAATGGATAAATACTCATCTCTATATTTTGACCAGGGAAGTTGGTTGCATCTACTTGAATAGCAGTATCTATATAAGTACCTGTAGATGTAACAACCAATGTGCCTATAGGAATCCCAGTAGCATCTAAAGCTTGAATTCTATATGAGTTGTTTCCGTTACGCTCTGATGCTACCATATATCTATTAGCAGCTGCGGCAATTGGAGCATCATACATAAGATCAACAAAATCAACCGGATCGATATTATTATCCGTTGATAAATAATTAGTTAAATCTCTATCTCTATATGCATCTAATACCTCTGGATCAAAAAGTGCTGGACCATCAGAAATATTGGTGCCTAAAACACCCATATCATATAAGTATTGATTTGTCGCTGCTGGGTTAGTAAATGAATAACTAACTGTAGAGGGTACGTAAAACTCTGTAAATAGATTAGGCTCTCCTGCCACAGCTATAGAATTTATAACTGCACCAGCTGTACCGCCTGTTCCTGTTATATCGAAAGTTACATCTCCAGATACCAATGCTGCTGTTGGATTACCTGCCGGTATTGCATCATTACAAGCGTCATCACTACACTCTGTAGGTGCTGTTAGCACAGCAGAATCTGTATATGTACATGTTGCTGCATCAGAGAATGTCGCTGTTAAAGAAACATCATTGCCATTAGCTGAGAAAACAACATCATTAAATGTATGAGGTGAGGTTAAGCCTACTGCTGAAACTGATGCTGTACCATCACCTGTTAAATCTAGAGTTCCTGTTACAGGAGCTCCGTCAAAAGTTACTGTTATATCTGCTGTAAAAGTATCATCTGTAATATCGGATGGAGTTCCATTACTATTACATGCTGTTACATCGGATGATGTGATTGCTGTAATATTAAAACCTGAATCGTCTAATGTAATCGGGTTAATGGAAACCGTAATACACGTTGGTGTTGATTGATATCTAACACTAGGAGTATAAGTGTCTGGTGGTAAATTGCTAAACACATTTGATGCTTGCCATCCTTGATCATTAGTACCACTTAAACTATTTAGACTATACTCTATTGTTCCACCTCCATTATCTGTAGCATCTATAGTAATAGACCCTTGGTTTACTGGGCATGTTGGCTGAACTGAGCTAGTAGTAGCTTCTATTGTCGGTGATGGTAGTAAAAATGCTGGATCATATAAAACAAATACTTTACCATCACCACCATCACCAGAAGATGAATTCCTATATATAATTCTAAACCCATATATATCATTTCCAGAAGTTACAAATGAGGTCAATGGAAAAATATTGAATTCTATGTTTTCACCAGGAAAATTAACTGCATCTACTTGTACATTTGTATCTATATATGTACTCGTATTTGTAGTACGCAAAGATCCTATTGGATTACCTGTAGCATCTAGTGCCTGTATTCTATAAGATCTATTTCCACCACGTTCCATTGCAACCATATATCTATTTGCTGCAGACGTAATTGGAGCATCATATTTTATATCAACAAAATCAGTTGGTGTGATACCAGGTGCTACTATATTATCAGCTGAGAAATAATTTGTCATATCCCTATCTGAATATGCTTCTAATAATGGTCCATCAAATAGTATTGCGTTGTCGGTAATATTTCCGCCTAAGACACCCATATTATATAGGTACTGATTATTTTGCTCAGGTATTGAAAACTGATATTCAACTGCAGATGGAACATAAAATCCTGAAAAAGGATTTGGCTCACCAGCCACAGTAATTGAATTTAGTATTGCGCCTGCAGCTCCACCAGTTCCTGTGATATCAAAAGTAACATCTGCTGCTGCTAATTGAAATATTGGATTGCCAGGTGGTATAACATCTGGACATGCATCATCACTACACTCAAAAAGTGCAGTCATTACATTTAATTCTGTAAATGTACAACTGGTTTCAGCAGAGAATGTTGCTGCTAAACCTATGGCTTCACCATCTGCTGGCAGAGTAACATCCACAAACGTATGTGGTGACATTAAACCAACTGCAGAAACTGAAGCAGTTCCATCACCTGTTAAATTTAATGTCCCTGTTGCTGGTGCACTAGTAAATGTTACAGTAATATCTGCTGTAAATGTATCATCTGTTAAAATTGTTGGTGTACCATTATCGCTACATGAATCTATATTTGAAGACGCTATTGCTGTAATATCACAAACAGCATTTACTGTTAGCGTTGCACAATTAATCTCTCTTATACATGAATTTTCATCGTGAGTAATAAGTACACAATATTGTGTAGCATCTAAACCTGTTACATCAGCAATATTTAATGTGCCTGTTGTAAAGTTTGTATAATTAGTATCTGTACCATCTATTATAGTACCTCCAGAATCTGGATCGCCAATATACCATTGGTAATTAACTCCAACATTTGCATTGTCTGGTGTGCCATAATTTGGTGTACCTGTTGTATAACTTGTCGCTGAATCTGCTGTTGCTAAAGCTGTAAAGCTTGCTGCATCACCTGCATTTTCTGTTTGGTTTGTTGGAGTTGTATCTACTGTAAGTTGTACTGCTTCTATTTCGTTACCAGTTACACCATCATATCCATCTGTGATTGCGCCACCTGTTGTAACTTGACCTACATTATTAAAACCATCACCATCTAAAGCACCATCGTTATTAGTATCTGTACCATCAGATTCAATAGAATCAAAACAACCATCATTATCGCTATCTAAATCTTGAAAATCTGGCGCGCCATCACCATCATTATCATATACATCGTTAACACCATCTCCATTTGTATCTACAAAAGGTGGAAAACCCGCAGTGATATCACTCTGATCTGAGTAATTTGGTATTCCATCACCATCAGCATCCAAGGATGGATCAATACCTGTACCACCATCTTCTACAGAATCTAAAATTCCATCATTATCTGAATCTAAATCACATAAATCAGGGATTCCATCATTGGTACCTATGTTACCATCAGTATTTTCAGTTTCAACTAAATCATAGTATCTTATAATACCTCCGTTACTACCTGGTTGCGCATTATGCGCATTACCAACATTTGGCGCATTGTTATGAACACCTGAATTACCACCAGATAATGATACCGTAATGCCACCTGGCAAAGTAGATAGATTGTGTAAAAACACTCCACCTCCACCTCCACCACCTGGACCATGAATAACTCCTGTATCTAGACTTTGACCATCACCACCATCTATATCAATAGTAAGGTTTCCTGTATATGATTTAACATCAAAAGCAATAGAACCACCGGCACCGCCACCACCACCACCATCAATACCTGTAGCAGTAGCAGTAGCATCAATACCAGACGCGTCAATTATATTATTATTACCTACTAAAGTAGTCGCTCTTATCACAACAATACCACCTCCATTTGAAGCCGTAGCTGAATTACCAGAAGTTACAAAACCGGCACCACCAGCACCACCAAAAAATACTCTATTTTGAACACCAATAAAAGGGGATAATGCATTACCACCAATACCACCTGCTGTAACACCGTTAACATCACACCATCTATCACCACCAATTCCACCAGCTCCGTAGTTTGCACCACCTCCACCACCAGAATCACCAGAAACACCAGCTCCACCTCCATTACCTAGAGGCGCTCTACCTTTTTGATTACTTACACCTGAAAAAGCAACTCCACCACCTTTAAACCAACTATCTGTGTTTCCTGTAACTAGGTTATATTGCACATTTGGATTAATACCACAATTATCAGGAGACCCATTAGACGTCATTTCTACACCAATGTATCCAACACCTGAAGCATTTACATTAGCATTCAATGTTAATGTACCCTCAACAAAAAGCGCTATTATACCACCTTCTCCTGTAACAATATTAAATGGCTGTGCTTGTAATTCTGAAATTACATTAACGTCGCCTGCATAATTAGGAACACGCACAATTTGTACAAGTCCTGTACTATCATAAGTATTTAATAATGGAGCTAGTGGTGAAATTGTATTACCTACAATAGCACTAATATCAAAAAACTCATAGTTACCAGCATTACCTAAACTTATAATACTACCACCAGTAGCTGTATTAGTTTGGTCTATTGTAGCACCTTTTAACTGTACTATTAAAACTTTATCCCCTACAGAAAAGCCTGATGCATCACCAACATTGATTTGATTAAGACATACTGGGTTTGTATCACATGTAACACAACCTGGATTGGTTATACCTGTGACTGCTTCATAAGTATTAATTATACCGCCAATATTAGTTTGGCCATATATACTTGAGGATAATACAGATATAAAAAATACTAACGTATATTTTATAATGTTAGATTTAATCGAGAATCGGGTAGAGATTTTCATATTATTATATAGTTGATGTATAATTCAATTTTATATATACGACAAGTTAATCTTGTCGATAAAGTGCAAATATATTCGTTAAAGTGTAAAAAACAAATTTTTTGTAAGATTATTCAATATTAAGATTAAATATCTAACATTCATTACTATTAAGACACTTTTGGATACCTCAATGTCACAATTGAAATTTTGATAAAAAACTAAGTACTTTATTAGAGAAGAGATCTGCTATTAATCAACTTCAAAAAATTAACAAGAAAATTAGTCTTAAAATTTTCTTAACGCTAAATTAAGAAAAAAACAAATACATTATTTAATCCTTAAAATTATTAATTTGCTAACAAAAAGCACTTTTAACTACGTGAAAATAGGATTAAGCGCTAAACGATAAACAATTTATGTTACGAACAGGTATTACGTCGTTCTTAGACTATAACAAACTGTTATTACTAAAGTGAAGTTGTTTTTAAATATAATTAATCTTGTCTAAAATCTCTTGGCGGTATTTTTTTCCAACAGGAATAATTTTATCATTAATTCTTAATGATCCATTTTCGATTTGAGTTAAATACTTTGAATTTATTATAAAACTTCTGTGAATACGAATAAAATCTTTTGTTAGCCTACTGAGTATATCATTTAAACTTGCTCTTACCAATAGGGTTTTATTATTGGTGAGAAACAACTCTAAATAAACATGATCACTTTTTAAATAGAGTATATCTTCGAACATTATTTTTTGATAGACACCTTTTACTTTTAAAAACAAAGCATCTTTTATAATTAATTCTTCTTTATATAATGGCACAGACTTTTGAGCGTGATTATAAAGGGCAACTTCTAGAGATAGATATATCTCCCGCTTAGGAAATGGTTTTACTAAATAAGCTGATGGTGTTACTTTTTTAGCTTCGTTTAATGTTGCTAAATCCGCATTTGATGTTAGAAATATAAATGGAAATCTATATTTCTCTACAATTATTTTTGCTAAATCTATACCTGTCTTTTTACCAGAAAGTTGAATATCTAAAATAGCTATATCTGGTTTTTCGTTTTCAATAGTTTCAATAGCTTCGGTAAAATTTAATGCAGGCTCTAATACTTGATAGCCCAACTCTTTAAGCATATCGCAAATATTATCTGCTATTATGATTTCGTCTTCGACTACTAAAATTTTTATATTATTCATTAAAGCGTTGATTTCTATTTGTAAAATTAATTAACTTATCGATAGATTGTTAATGAATAATAAAACAATTGTGTATTACATAATAATTTTGCGAGATTCTGTATTCTTAAATATAATCTCAAACTGCGCACCATCATTATTAATAAACAATAATGTACCCTGAATTTGCTTAACTAAACGGTTAATTAACCTTAACCCTACACTTTTGGAATTTTTAATATCTAGGTTAGAATCTAAACCAGAACCATTATCAGAAACTACTAGTTTATAATTATCAGTATCAATCTTAGCAATTGAAATATTGAGTTTACCTTTTTTATTTGCACTAAAAGCGTGCTTATAAGCGTTAGTAATTAATTCATTAATAATTAGACCTAAAGGAATAGCAGTATCTACATCAAAATATATGTTCTGAACATTTAAATTAGTTTCTACTTTATTGCTCGACGTATTTAGTGACGTTAGCTCATTAACTAAAAGGTATATGTACTCATTGAAATCTATTAGACCATCTTTATTTTGATACAAGTTTTGATGAATTAAAGCCATAGACCTTACCCTATTCTTACCTTCTGTAGCAAGATTTAATGCCTTTTCATCTTCTATTCCTTTAGTTTGTAACTCAAGTAAACTCGATACAATTTGAAAATTATTTTTTACTCTATGATGCACCTCTTTAACAAGAAGCTCCTTTTCTTTTAATGTAATATTAATTTGTTTGTTTTTTTCTTCTAAAATTTTTGATTGTTTTTTCTTTTTAAAATATGCGAAAATTAAAATTAAAGACAAGCCTGCAATTAAAACAGCAATAACCATATATAGGTCTGTTCTCTCTTTTTGATGTTTAATTATCAAATCTTTTTCTTTTACAGCTTGCTTTACTTTATAGCTAGCTAACGAATTAGCTAAATCTTGAGAATAGATTTTTTTTGTAAGCACAATTGTTTTATCTCTATATGAAAGAGCATCTTTTAAAAAGCCATGGATCTCTAATGTGTTAGAAATCTCTCTTTGTAATTGATATAAATCATTAGGATTTAATACTTCTGCAGCTCCTTTTTCAATTAATTGACTGAACTCTGTTAATTTTGAAGCCTTAAATTGTCTAAAAATTCCTATAGCTATAGGAGATTTTAAATCTATAGTTCCTAA
The DNA here is from genome assembly GCF_963975125.1 of uncultured Winogradskyella sp. Classification (GTDB taxonomy): domain Bacteria; phylum Bacteroidota; class Bacteroidia; order Flavobacteriales; family Flavobacteriaceae; genus Winogradskyella. Next base: position 7,594 of record NZ_CAXBGB010000048.1, read on the forward strand.
ATATTTTGCATATAAAGAATAACTTTGCTCCCTTGTACTTGGTCTATCATAAAGTTCTTTAAGTAAAGCTTGTACTCTGTTATCTTTTCCTCCCTTAAATATATAAGCATCTATAATATGTACTAAAGTGGCACTGTAATAAGAACTTTTATATGGCAGTGTCCTCTCAATTTCCAAACTTTGTTCCGAGGTATTTATATATTCATCTAACTTACCTTCAAAAAGTAAAAAATCACATAAATAGTATAGGGACATTATCATTAATTCTTTATCACCTAAATCTTTAGCTTCTTTAAAATTATCAAAGCATAGTTTCTTCCCTTTATCTATTTCTCTCTGAATTATATATAATACAATTTGATGTGTACTAGCAAGTATCTGAGCCTTACGCACGCTGACATCATTAGGGTTAAAACGGTTTATATAATTTTCTAAATCCGTTTGAATTTTTGAAGCCTCTTCAACCGTTACATCGTCCCTTAACTTTGATATTTGACTCCATTTTATATTTACATAGTCTAAATCTATATCTTTAATGCTTCTCGGTTCTGCTACATTTTTATTGATATAGTCAGAAATGATTTCATAGGATATATTAGACTTCACTTCTAACCTTGAGATAAATTTAATATAATCTGAATAACTAGGATTTAAGTTTTGTGAAATTCTAAATAATTGATTTAAATAAGGTGTTTCTTTATGGTTAGAAATTAAGTAATGTACAGAATCTAGTTCGTTAGATAAAATATAATTTTCAATTTTAATAATAGCATCGTTACCCTCTATTTGATTATTGACAATAGTTTGTGAATGGCAAAAATTAAATACAATTAAACAAACAAACGCCATTAATAATCTTCTTATCATAGTTTTCAAATTTACAGCCATAAATATATGGATGTTATCTCAAATAGTAATCCATTAAAACCTTTTGATTAGTTATTTTAATTGAACTTATTAATGATATATTTGCACTGCTTTTTCAACTATTATTATGAGCTTTATTACAGAAATAAACAGACGACGAACTTTTGGTATTATCTCTCACCCAGATGCAGGTAAAACAACACTTACTGAAAAACTGCTTTTATTTGGTGGTGCCATACAAGAAGCTGGTGCTGTAAAGAGCAATAAAATTAAGAAAGGTGCAACAAGTGATTTTATGGAGATTGAGCGTCAACGTGGTATTTCTGTTGCCACTTCTGTTTTAGCTTTTGAATACAACGGTATTAAAATTAATATTCTTGATACTCCAGGTCACAAGGACTTTGCAGAAGATACGTTTAGAACCCTAACAGCAGTAGATAGTGTCATCGTTGTTATTGACGTTGCCAAAGGTGTTGAGGAACAAACTGAGAAATTAGTTGAAGTTTGTAGAATGCGAAACATACCAATGATTGTCTTTATCAATAAAATGGATAGAGAAGGTAAAGATGCTTTTGACCTATTAGATGAAATTGAACAAAAATTGGGATTAAAAGTTGTGCCGTTAAGTTTCCCAATAGGAATGGGTTACGACTTTAAAGGCATATATAATTTATGGGAAAAAAATATTAATTTATTTTCTGGAGACAGTAGAAAAGATATTGAAGAAACTATCGAGATTTCAGATTTATCATCATCAGAATTAGACAATCTTGTCGGTGAAACTGCTGCAAACACATTACGAGAAGAGATAGAATTGGTAGATGGTATTTACCCTCAATTTAATAAAGACGATTATTTAAATGGCGACCAACAACCTGTGTTTTTTGGTTCTGCTTTAAACAATTTTGGAGTCAGGGAACTTTTAGATTGCTTTGTTGAAATTGCTCCAACACCTAGACCAAAACATAGTGAAGAACGCTTAGTAAAACCAGACGAAGATAAGTTTACTGGCTTTGTATTTAAAATCCATGCTAATATGGATCCTAATCATAGAAATAGATTAGCTTTCATAAAAATTGTGTCAGGAGAATTTAAACGCAATACACCATACTTACATGTAAGGCTTAATAAAAAACTCAAATTCTCTAGTCCAAATGCATTTTTTGCTGAAAAGAAAGAAATTGTAGATATTTCGTATCCTGGTGATATCGTTGGTTTACAAGATACAGGAAGTTTTAAAATTGGTGATACCTTAACTGAAGGTGAAATTTTAAACTATAAAGGAGTTCCTAGTTTTTCACCAGAACATTTTAGATATATTAATAATGCAGACCCAATGAAATCGAAGCAACTTAATAAAGGTATTGATCAATTGATGGATGAAGGAGTTGCACAATTATTTACGTTGGGTTTAAATGGTCGTAAAGTTATTGGTACTGTTGGCGCTTTACAATATGAAGTTATTCAATATAGATTAGAGCACGAGTATGGAGCGAAGTGTACCTATGAAAATTTAAATGTACATAAAGCCTGCTGGGTTGAGACTAACGACGAAAAAAGTGAAGAATTTAAAGAATTCTCAAGAGTTAAGCAGCGTTTTCTAGCAAGAGATAAGCAAAACCAATTAGTATTCTTGGCAGATTCTACGTTTACATTACAGATGACTCAACAAAAATATCCTAGTATTACATTCCATTTGACTTCAGAATTTGAGTAGAATAACTATGTAGTTCATCGAATGCCTTCTAGAAATATAGCTTTTTAACGATGTTTTTAGCTTTTTATCGATAAAGTATTCGATTTTAAATAGCAATCGATACTTTCAGACTAAGATTAACCCCAAACTAATCTACTTATTATGGATATAAACTCAAACGTTTTCAGTAACGAAGAGATTACTGTTACCTACAAACCTCGCTGTTGTGCAAATGCTGGCATTTGCGCCAAACAGCTTTCAAATGTATTTAGAAATTCCGTGATTCCTTGGATTGATTTAGAAGGAGCACAAACTGATGCCATTATTAATCAGGTTAATAAATGTCCATCAGGTGCATTACAATATTATTTAAACCAAAAAGATGTTGCCTAAGTAGAGACTACTGAACTGCTTAATAAAACCCTTTGAATTAAATTTTCAAAGGGTTTTATTTTTTTAAGCTTGGCTTGTTGAGCCAAAATTAAGAGGTATATGAGGTTGCTGGTAAAAAACATTTCGAACATCTCAATATGCTTATTTAATAGATCATTGTTTCGACTAAAGCATTAGGCTTGACCTGTTGGTCCGAAATTAAGAGGTATAGGAGGTTGCTCATAATCTTTGATTTCACCATGTGCTTTTTCAAAACGTGTAACATTCTCAGCTAAAGCCTTTAGTAATCTTTTGGCGTGCTGTGGTGTTAGTATAATACGAGACTTAACCTTGCTTTTTGGCGTTCCTGGCATAATACTTACAAAGTCAACTACGAATTCAGAAACTGAATGATTAATAATTGCTAAGTTCGAATATATACCTTCCGCTATTTTCTCGTCTAATTCTATATTAATTTGTCCTTTTTTAGGATTGTTTTTTTCGTCTGCCATCTTAAACTTGTTTAAGCTTCCACGAAAGTGGAAGTCTAATTAATTGTTTCTTTAAAATCATAAAAGCCTTCTCGTTAATAACTTGAAGGCCTTTATTTCTATTCTATATACTTCTCAAATTAATGAGATCCCAAATCGAGTTCGGGATAAATTCGACTATCAGATTTTACTTCGCCTTCGCTTGTATAATCTAAGTCTAATTTAGTTAAAATTCATTTCTTCTTTAGCTTTCATCATTTCATTAAACTCTTCTTTAGAACCTACAATAATATGTTCGTATTCTCTAACACCTGTACCAGCAGGTATTCTGTGACCAACAATTACATTTTCTTTAAGTCCTTCAAGCGTATCAACCTTTCCATTTACAGCTGCTTCGTTAAGAACCTTAGTGGTTTCTTGGAACGATGCCGCAGATATAAACGACTTAGTCTGTAATGAAGCCCTAGTAATACCCTGTAAAATTGGAGTTGCAGTCGCAGGACTGGCGTCTCTTGCTGTTACAAGATTTTTATCTTCTCTTCGTAAGCTAGAATTCTCATCTCTCAATGTTCTTACAGATACGATTTGACCAGATTTTAAATTCTCTGATTCGCCAGCATCTTCAACCACTTTAAGTCCGAAAATTTTATCATTTTCTTCTATGAAATCTGATTTATGAACTAATTGATTCTCTAAGAAAATAGTATCTCCAGAATCAATAATTCTAACTTTACGCATCATCTGTCTTACAACAACTTCGAAGTGCTTATCATTAATCTTCACACCTTGTAAGCGATATACTTCTTGTACTTCATTTACTAAGTATTGTTGAACCGCAGAAGGGCCTTTAATATTTAGGATATCGTTTGGAGTTATAGAACCATCAGATAAAGGCATACCAGCTTTTACATAATCATTTTCTTGTACAAGAATTTGATTAGATAATTTTACTAAGTATTTTTTCACCTCACCCAATTTAGATTCGATAATGATTTCACGGTTACCACGCTTAATTTTACCAAAAGATACGACACCATCAATCGCGCTTACTACAGCAGGATTAGAAGGGTTACGTGCTTCAAATAATTCTGTTACACGAGGAAGACCACCAGTAATATCACCAGCTTTAGCTGATTTACGAGGTATCTTAACTAAAATCTTTCCGATGTCAATTTTCTCGCCATCATCAATCATTATGTGTGCACCTACAGGTAAGTTATATGAACGGATAGTCTCGCCTTTCTTATCTTCAATAAGTAATGTTGGAATTAACTTCTTATTTCTAGATTCTGAAATTACTTTTTCTTGGAAACCTGTTTGTTCATCAATCTCAACTTGGTAAGTTATACCTTGTTCGATGTTTTCATACTTCACCTTACCAGCAAATTCAGAAATAATTACACCATTATAAGGATCCCACTGACAAACTACATCACCTTTCTTCACTTTATCACCTGGCTTAACATAGATAAATGATCCGTAATTAATATTATTTGTACTTAAAACAATTCCTGTTTTAGCATCAACTAATTTTAATTCTGAAGTTCTTGAGATTACAACATCAACCTCTTTTCCATCATTATCTTTAGTTTTTACTGTTTTAAGATCTTCAATCTCTGCTACACCATCAAACTTAACAGTTAATTTATTCTCTTCAGAGATGTTACCAGCAATACCACCTACGTGGAACGTACGCAATGTTAACTGAGTACCTGGCTCACCAATAGACTGAGCAGCAACTACACCAACAGCTTCACCTCTTTGTACCATTTTACCAGTAGCAAGGTTCCGTCCATAACATTTTACACAAATACCTTTTTTAGCTTCACATGATAATGGTGAACGTACTTCTATAGATTCTATTGGAGAATCCCCAATTTTCTTAGCTATGATATCATTAATATGACCACCTGCTTCTATAATAAGTTCTTCTGTTAATGGGTTATAAACATCATTAAGAGATGTTCTACCAACTATTCTAGCCTCTAAGTTTTCAACGATTTCCTCGTTTTTCTTAAGTGCAGAAACTTCGATTCCTCTAAGTGTACCACAATCTTCTTCATAAACAATTACATCTTGTGAAACATCTACCAAACGACGTGTTAAGTAACCTGCATCCGCAGTTTTAAGAGCCGTATCTGCAAGACCTTTACGTGCACCGTGAGTAGAGATAAAGTACTCTAAAATTGAAAGTCCTTCTTTAAAGTTAGAAAGAATTGGATTTTCAATAATTTCACCACCACCTGCATTAGATTTTTTAGGCTTAGCCATTAATCCACGCATACCTGTTAACTGACGAATCTGTTCTTTAGAACCCCTTGCACCAGAATCTAGCATCATAAACACTGAGTTAAATCCTTGCTGATCTTCACGGATACGTTTCATTGACAATTCAGTCAATTCTGCATTTGTAGATGTCCAGATATCAATAACTTGGTTATAACGTTCGTTGTTGGTAATAAGTCCCATATTATAGTTACCCATAATACCATCAACCTGCTTATTGGCAGCATCAATCATTCCTTGCTTCTCCTTAGGAATAATAATATCACCTAAACTAAATGACAATCCACCTTGGAATGCAAACTTATACCCTTGTGTTTTAATCTCATCAAGGAAATCAGCAGTTTCAGGCACACTTGTCTTTTTAAGAATACCATGTATGATATCTCTTAAAGATTTCTTAGTTAATACCTCATTTATATAACCTGCTGCTGCTGGTACTTTTTCGTTGAAAAGCACACGACCAACAGTTGTTTCTATAATTTGCTTAGTAAGTTCTCCTTCTTCGTTAAAATCAATAGTTCTCACTTTAATCCCAGCGTTTAAGTCAACTTGCTTTTCATTGTATGCAATTGTTACTTCTTCTGGAGAATAGAATGTTAAGCCTTCACCTTTAACAGGAACTTCTTTAGTAGATTTTCTAAGCTTAGTCATATAATATAAACCAAGTACCATATCCTGAGAAGGTACAGTAACTGGTGCCCCATTTGCTGGGTTTAAAATATTATGTGATGCCAACATTAAAAGTTGTGCTTCTAAAATTGCTTCAGGTCCTAAAGGTAAATGCACTGCCATCTGGTCACCATCGAAATCGGCATTAAATGCAGTACACACTAATGGGTGTAACTGTATCGCTTTACCTTCGATAAGCTTAGGTTGGAATGCTTGTATACCAAGTCTGTGTAATGTTGGAGCACGATTTAAAAGTACTGGATGTCCTTTTAAAACATTCTCTAAGATATCCCAAACTACAGGCTCTTTTCTATCTATAATTTTCTTTGCAGATTTTACAGTTTTCACAATTCCTCTTTCAATTAGTTTTCTAATAATAAAAGGTTTGTAAAGTTCTGCTGCCATACCTTTTGGCAATCCACATTCAAATAATTTTAATTCTGGTCCTACTACAATAACAGAACGTGCAGAATAATCAACACGCTTACCAAGTAGGTTTTGACGAAAACGTCCTTGCTTACCTTTAAGAGAATCTGATAATGATTTTAATGGTCTGTTAGAATCTGTTTTTACAGCAGATGATTTACGTGTGTTATCAAATAATGAATCTACTGATTCTTGTAACATACGTTTTTCATTACGTAAAATCACTTCTGGTGCTTTTATCTCAACCAATCTTTTAAGACGGTTGTTACGGATAATTACACGACGGTATAAATCATTTAAATCTGAAGTCGCAAAACGACCACCATCTAAAGGCACTAAAGGTCTTAATTCTGGTGGAATTACAGGAACAGCCTTCATAATCATCCATTCTGGTCTGTTTTCTCTGTTTAAGTTTGAATCTCTAAATGCTTCAACAACTTGTAAACGTTTTAAAGCTTCAGTTTTACGTTGTTTAGATGTTTCGTTATTCGCTTTATGCCTTAAGTCATAAGACAATTGATCTAAATCAATTCTAGCTAATAAATCGATAAGACACTCAGCACCCATCTTAGCAATGAATTTGTTAGGATCAGTATCATCTAAGTATTGGTTTTCTTGAGGAATAGATTCTAAAATGTTTAGATACTCTTCTTCTGTTAAGAAATCCATTTTTTGTATTGGCTCACCTTCAGCATTCATGGCAATACCTGGTTGTATAACCACGTAACGCTCATAATAGATAATCATATCTAATTTCTTAGATGGTAATCCAAGAAGGTAACCAATTTTATTTGGTAACGAACGGAAATACCAGATATGAGCTACAGGCACAACTAAATTGATGTGTCCTACGCGATCTCTACGTACTTTCTTTTCTGTTACTTCTACACCACAACGGTCACATACAATACCTTTGTAACGTATTCTTTTATATTTACCACAAGCACATTCAAAATCCTTTACAGGACCAAAAATACGCTCACAGAACAAACCATCACGTTCAGGTTTGTGAGTTCGATAATTAATAGTTTCTGGCTTTAACACTTCACCTCGAGATGCTCCTAAAACAGATTCAGGAGATGCTAAACCGATAGAAATTTTGTTAAATTTCTGAATTGTATTCTTATCTTGTCTTCTTGCCATGTTCTTTATTGTCTTTAGTTTGTAATAACAGTTTCATTCTAAAACGAAACTGTTATTACTCACCTAAATTTATTCTTCTAATCTAATATCTAAACCTAAACCTTTCAATTCGTGCATAAGTACGTTGAAAGATTCTGGTAGTCCTGGTTCTGGCATTGGCTCACCCTTAACGATAGCTTCGTAAGTTTTAGCTCTACCAATAACATCATCTGATTTTACAGTTAAGATCTCACGTAAAGTACTTGATGCTCCATAAGCCTCAAGTGCCCAAACCTCCATCTCTCCAAAACGCTGACCACCAAATTGTGCTTTACCACCTAAAGGCTGTTGCGTAATTAATGAGTAAGGTCCTATAGAACGTGCGTGCATCTTATCATCAATCATGTGACCAAGTTTAATCATATAGATTACACCAACTGTTGCTGGTTGATCAAAACGATCTCCTGTTCCACCATCATATAAATAAGTATGACCGAATCTTGGAATACCAGCTTCATCTGTATATTCGTTAATTTGATCTAAGGTTGCACCATCAAAAATTGGTGTTGCATATGTTCTTCCTAAATCTTTACCAGCCCAACCTAAAACGGTTTCATAAATCTGACCAATATTCATACGAGAAGGTACACCAAGTGGATTTAATACAATATCAACTGGAGTTCCATCCTCTAAGAAAGGCATATCTTCTTGTCGAACGATACGAGCAACAATACCTTTATTACCGTGACGTCCTGCCATTTTATCACCAACTTTAAGCTTACGCTTTTTAGCGATGTAAACTTTAGCTAATTTAATAATACCTGCTGGTAATTCATCTCCTACAGAGATTGTAAACTTCTCACGTCTAAGTGATCCTTGAAGGTCATTCTCCTTAATCTTATAATTATGGATTAAATCTGCTACAAGTTCATTAGTATGATTATCAGTAGTCCATTTTCCTGAAGTTAGGTGCGTATAATCATCTACGGCATTTAACATCTTTAAGGTGTACTTTTTACCTTTAGGAATAATTTCTTCTCCTAAATCATTATAGATACCTTGAGCTGTTTTACCATTAACGATGTTGAATAATTTTTCAACAAGAACATTTTTAAGATCATCGAATCTATTGTCATAAGCATCTTCTAACTTTTCAATATCTTCTTTATCTTGTGCTCTCTTACGTTTATCTTTTACTGCTCTAGCAAATAATTTCTTTTCTATTACAACACCGTTAAGAGATGGAGATGCTTTTAAAGATGCATCTTTAACATCACCTGCTTTATCTCCAAAGATGGCGCGTAGAAGTTTTTCTTCTGGTGTAGGATCAGATTCCCCTTTTGGTGTAATCTTACCGATTAAGATATCTCCTGGTTTAATTTCCGCACCAATGCGAATCATTCCATTTTCATCTAAATCTTTAGTGGCTTCTTCAGAAACATTAGGGATATCATTAGTTAACTCTTCATTACCTAATTTGGTGTCTCTAACTTCTAATGAATACTCATCGATATGAATAGATGTAAATACATCTTCTCTAACCACTTTTTCAGAAATTACAATAGCATCCTCAAAGTTATACCCTTTCCAAGGCATAAAGGCTACTTTCATATTTCTACCAAGTGCTAATTCACCATTTTCGGTTGCATAACCCTCACAAAGTACTTGACCTTTAGCAACCTTATCACCTTTCTCTACGATTGGTTTTAAGTTAATAGACGTTCCTTGGTTTGTTTTTCTGAATTTTACTAAAGGATATGTTTTTGTATCACTATCAAAACTTACCATTGCAGCTTCCTCAGTTCTTTCGTATCTAATAGTCACTTTTTCAGCATCTACGTACTCAACAGTACCAGCTCCTTCAGCGTTTATTAACACTCTAGAATCTGATGCTACTTGACGCTCTAAACCTGTACCAACGATTGGTGCTTCTGGGCGTAATAATGGTACTGCCTGACGCATCATGTTAGATCCCATTAATGCACGGTTAGCATCATCATGTTCCAAGAATGGAATTAATGAAGCTGAAATCGATGCAATCTGGTTTGGTGCAACATCTGTATAGTTAACATTTGATGGATCAATAACAGGGAAATCACCCTCTTGACGAGAGATAATTTTATCCGCTAATATTTTTCCTTTATCATCTACTTTAATAGTAGCTTGAGCAATTAACATATCTTCTTCTTCTTCAGCACTTAGATATATTGGTGTGTTTTTAATATCTACAACACCATTATCTACCTTTCTATACGGAGTTTCAATGAATCCCATTGAATTCACTTTGGCAAATACAGATAAAGAAGAAATTAAACCAATGTTTGGTCCTTCTGGTGTTTCAATAGGACATAAACGTCCATAATGGGTATAATGCACATCACGAACCTCGAACCCTGCTCTTTCTCTAGATAAACCTCCAGGTCCTAAAGCCGACAAACGACGCTTGTGTGTAATCTCTGCTAATGGATTCGTTTGATCCATAAACTGAGACAACTGGTTTGTACCAAAAAATGAATTAATAACAGAAGACAATGTCTTAGCATTAATTAAATCTATTGGTGTAAATACTTCGTTATCGCGAACGTTCATACGCTCACGAATAGTACGTGCCATACGTGCTAAACCAACACCAAACTGAGATGATAGTTGCTCACCAACTGTACGTACACGACGGTTAGATAAGTGATCGATATCATCAATCTCTGCTTTAGAGTTGATAAGCTCAATTAGATATTTTATGATGGTAATGATATCTAGTTTGGTCAATACTTGCTTGTCCATTCCAATATCCAACTGTAACTTTTTATTCATTCTGTAACGACCTACTTCACCTAAAGAGTAACGTTGGTCCGAGAAGAATAACTTGTCTATAATACCACGCGCTGTTTCCTCATCTGGCGGCTCAGCATTACGTAATTGACGGTAGATGTGCTCAACAGCTTCTTTTTCAGAGTTTGTTGGATCTTTCTGTAATGTATTATGAATAATAGCGTAGTCTCCTTGTTGTGCACTTTCTTTGTGTAGAAGAATTGTTTTTACTTCCGCCTCAAGAATTTCTTCAATATTTTCTTTATCTATAACTGTGTCACGATCTAATACAATTTCGTTACGCTCAATAGATACAACTTCACCTGTATCTTCATCAACGAAATCTTCGTGCCAAGTATTAAGTACACGAGCAGCAAGTTTACGACCGATAACTTTCTTTAATCCAGATTTAGAAACTTTAACTTCTTCCGCAAGGTCAAAAATCTCTAAAATATCTTTATCACGCTCAAATCCTATGGCACGAAAAAGGGTAGTAACTGGTAATTTTTTCTTTCTATCAATGTAAGCATACATCACACTGTTAATGTCCGTAGCAAATTCTATCCAAGAGCCTTTAAAAGGAATTACTCTAGCAGAATATAATTTTGTTCCATTGGCATGGAAAGACTGACTAAAGAACACACCTGGTGATCTGTGCAACTGAGATACAACTACACGTTCAGCACCATTGATACAAAATGTACCACTTGGAGTCATGTAAGGTATTGTACCTAAGTATACATCTTGAACGATTGTTTCGAAATCCTCATGCTCTGGATCTGTACAATATAGTTTCAATCTTGCTTTTAAAGGCACACTATATGTTAATCCTCTTTCGATACATTCTTCTATAGAATATCTTGGTGGATCAATAAAGTAATCTAAAAATTCTAATACGAATTGATTACGTGTGTCTGTAATTGGAAAATTTTCCATGAAGGTATTGTACAAGCCTTCATTTCCTCTTTCTTCTGACTTTGTTTCTAATTGGAAAAAATCCTGGAAGGATTTAATTTGGATATCCAAAAAGTCTGGGTAATCTGTCCTATTTACAATAGAAGAGAAATTAATTCTTTCAGCCTTTTTTGCTAACATTGATGAACGAGATTTTTATTAAAAATACTAATAAATGTATATAACGTTTATATACACAAAAGGGTTTAGGTCTTAGAGTACTACTCCAGACCTAAACCAAATGTTGTAGGTTAATGTAATCTTACTTAAGCTCAACCTCAGCTCCAGCTTCTTCTAAAGAAGTTTTTAAGCCCTCAGCTTCATCTTTAGTAACGCCTTCTTTGATTGCACTTGGTGCATCATCAACCAAACCTTTAGCTTCTTTTAATCCTAAACCAGTTAATTCTTTAACTAATTTCACTACAGCTAGTTTAGAACCACCTGCCGCTTTAAGGATTACATCGAATTCAGTTTGCTCTTCTACAGCTTCACCACCACCTTGTCCAGGTGCTGCCATTGCAACTGCTGCTGCAGCAGGCTCAATACCGTACTCTTCTTTTAATATAGTTGCTAATTCGTTAACTTCTTTTACTGTAAGGTTAACTAATTGTTCTGCGAAATCTTTTAAATCTGCCATTTTTCTATTGTTTTAATAAATGTGTGTTATAATATAATTTTTCTAGTGTGTATTCTTTTATATTAACCTTCTCTTTCAGATAAGGTCTTTACGATGCCAGCGATTGTACTTCCGCTAGATTTAAGTGCCGAGATAACATTCTTAGCAGGTGATTGTAATAAACCAATAATCTCACCAATAAGTTCTTCTCTTGACTTAATATCTACTAATGCATCTAATAAATCGTCACCGATGTAAATAGACTCCTCTATAAAAGCACCTTTTAATAACGGCTTTTCAGATTTTTTACGGAATTCTTTAATTACTTTAGCTGGCCCATTTCCTGTTTCAGAATACATTACTGATGTGTTTCCTTTTAAAGTTGTTGGTAACTCACCGAAATCTTTATCGGAAGCTTCCATTGCCTTCTCTAAAAGTGTATTCTTTACAACAGCTAACTTTATGTTAGACTTGAAACATGCTCTTCTTAAATTTGAAGTTGTTGCGGCATCTAATCCAGAGATATCTGTTAAATAGATATTAGTATTATCTGCTAACTGCGCAGTCAACTCTTCAATTACTTGGGATTTTTCTTCTCTTGTCATAATATTCTAAGTTTAACTACTATCCTATTTTAGTATCAATTGATATACTCGGACTCATTGTACTAGACATGTAAATACTTTTTACATAAGTACCTTTTGACGAGGTTGGCTTTAACCTCATAATTGTAGATAACAATTCTTGGGCATTTCCAATAATTTTGTCAGTACTAAACGATGCTTTACCAATCGGTGCATGAACAATACCTGTTTTATCTACTTTAAAATCAATCTTACCAGCTTTTACTTCTGCAACTGCTTTAGCTACATCCATTGTTACCGTACCTGTCTTAGGGTTTGGCATAAGACCTCTTGGCCCTAACACCCTACCTAATGGGCCTAACTTACCCATGATGCTTGGCATTGTAACGATAACGTCAACATCTGTCCAGCCTTCTTTAATTTTTTGTAAGTATTCATCTAACCCAACATAATCAGCACCAGCTTCTTTCGCTTCTGCTTCTTTATCTGGTGTTACTAATGCGAGAACCTTCATATCTTTACCTGTACCGTGTGGTAAAGAAACAACACCACGAACCATTTGATTGGCTTTACGTGGATCTACGCCTAATCTGATTGCTAAATCAATAGAAGCATCAAACTTTGTGTATGTAATTTCTTTTAGTAAAGCTGAAGCTTCTTCTAAAGAGTAAATTTTGTTACTATCAACCTTTGCTCTTGCTTCTTTTTGCTTCTTTGTTATTGCCATTTCTAAAAATTTAGTTTGGAGCTTCTCCTCCTTTAACAGTGATACCCATCGATCTTGCTGTACCGGCAACCATTTTCATAGCTGATCCGATTTCAAATGCATTTAAATCTACCATTTTGTCTTCAGCAATCGTTTTAACTTGGTCCCAAGTTACTTTTGCTACTTTACGTCGGTTTGGTTCTCCTGATCCTTTCTTTACTTTGGCCGCTTCTAATAATTGTACTGCTGCTGGTGGAGTCTTAATTACAAATTCAAATGATTTGTCTTTGTAAACAGAAATCACCACAGGTAAAACTTTACCTGGCTTATCCTGAGTCCTTGCATTAAACTGCTTACAGAACTCCATGATATTAACTCCAGCGGCACCTAAAGCGGGTCCTACCGGTGGCGATGGATTCGCAGCACCTCCCCGAACTTGTAGCTTAACTACTTTGTCTATTTCTTTTGCCATTTTTTAATGTTTATGCGACTATCCATATTGGAAGCATAGATAGAACGCTATCTTTATTGTAACAATTATTAAACTTTTTCAACTTGCATATAACTTAACTCTAATGGTGTTTTTCTTCCAAAAATCTTAACCATTACTTCAAGCTTACGTTTTTCTTCATTTATTTTTTCGATAGTACCATCAAAACCGTTGAATGGTCCATCTATAACTTTTACAGTCTCCCCTTTAGTAAATGGAATAGCAACATTAGAATCTGCTTCAATAGCTAGTTCATCTACTTTACCTAACATTCTATTTACTTCAGACTGTCTTAATGGCACGGGATCACCTCCTTTAGTTTCACCTAAGAAACCAATTACATTTGTAATTGATTTAATAATATGAGGGATTTCACCACTTAAATTGGCTTGAACCATTATATAACCAGGAAAATAAACTTTCTCTTTCTGTATTTTTTTTCCTTTACGGATTTGAATAACTTTCTCAGTTGGTACTAAAACCTGATCCACAAAATCTTCTAAACCTAATCTTGAAATTTCATTTTCAATATAAGCTTTAATTTTGTTCTCTTGACCACTTACTGCTCTAACAACATACCATTTTTTATCAGACATCTTCTTCTTTGTATATGTGTTAGTTAATCATTTCAAAATAAGCTTTTACTGCTCTACTAAAAACAGTATCAACTCCCCAAATAGCTAGTGAAAAAATTATTGAAAACACAGCTACAATAACCGTTAATCTTTGAGCTTCTGGCAATGGTGTCCAAGACACACTGTTTTTCAACTCTTCAAACGATTCCTTTATATATGTTATTACTCCTGCCATTTGATTTTATTTTTTTTGGACTAAAATTTAATCCATTTATACTTTTGCACGGGTTGAGAGACTCGAACTCACGACACCTGGTTTTGGAGACCAGTGCTCTACCAACTGAGCTAAACCCGTAAACAATAATCAAGGCATCCCGAAAAATCAGGACACCTTAATTAACTATTTAACTATATTGTTTAGTCTAAAATCTCAGTCACCTGACCAGCACCAACTGTTCTACCACCTTCACGGATAGCGAAACGTAAACCTACGTTCATTGCAATTGGTTGTATTAACTCAACCGTAATTGTCAAGTTGTCACCTGGCATTACCATTTCTACTCCATCAGGAAGCGCAATGTTTCCAGTTACATCAGTTGTACGAACGTAGAACTGTGGACGGTAGTTATTATGGAATGGCGTGTGACGACCACCTTCTTCTTTTTTAAGAACGTAAACCTCAGCTTTAAATTTAGAGTGTGGCGTTACAGAACCTGGCTTTGTAATTACCATACCTCTAGAGATTTGAGTTTTCTCAATACCTCTTAATAAGATACCAGCATTGTCACCAGCTTCTCCTCTATCTAATATTTGACGGAACATTTCAATACCAGTAATAGTAGATGTTAATTTCTCAGCACCCATACCAATAATCTCTACAGGATCACCAGTGTTAGCAATACCAGTTTCGATACGACCTGTTGCAACAGTTCCACGACCAGTAATTGAGAATACATCTTCAATAGGCATTAAGAAATCTTTATCCACCTCTCTCAATGGTTCTTCAATCCAGTTATCAACCGCTTCCATTAACTCCATTACAGAATCAACCCATTTTTGTTCTCCATTAAGAGCACCTAATGCTGAACCAGCAATTACAGGACCATTATCACCATCATACTCGTAGAATGATAACAAATCTCTAATTTCCATATCTACTAACTCAAGTAATTCTTCATCATCAACCATATCCACTTTATTCATGAATACAACCATACGAGGAATACCTACCTGACGTCCTAAAAGGATGTGCTCACGTGTTTGTGGCATTGGACCATCCGTTGCAGCTACAACTAAAATAGCACCATCCATCTGAGCAGCACCAGTAACCATGTTCTTTACGTAATCCGCGTGACCTGGACAGTCAA
>NZ_CAXBGB010000049.1:0-23363 GCF_963975125.1 uncultured Winogradskyella sp.
ATAAAATTAGGGCAAGAAATCATTGAAGAAAAGTACGGAAATTTATTTCAGATGTATGAGAAAATCATTGCTGAAAATCCGTATGAAACTCCAATGATGATATATCCTGCAACGCACTATACAATGGGTGGCGTTTGGGTTGATTACAACTTAATGACTACTGTTGAAGGTCTATATTGTATTGGTGAAGCTAATTTCTCTGACCATGGCGCTAACAGACTTGGAGCTTCTGCTTTAATGCAAGGTTTGGCTGATGGTTATTTTGTACTACCATATACAATAGGTGATTATTTATCAGATGATATTCGTACCGGAAAAATTTCTACTGAGACAAAAGAGTTTGATGAAGTTGAAAAAGAAGTAAAAGATAAAATTGAATTTTTTATCAATAATAAAGGAACAAAAACTGTAGACCATTTCCATAAACGTTTAGGAAAAGTAATGTGGGATAAAGTAGGCATGTCACGTAACGAAAAAGATTTAAAAGAAGCTATGGCTGAAATTAAAGCGATTCGTGAAGAATTCTGGAAAGATGTTATGGTTCCTGGATCTGCTAACGAAATGAATCCTGAATTAGAAAAAGCGGGTCGTGTAGCAGACTTTTTAGAATTAGGAGAGTTATTTGCTAAAGATGCTTTAGTAAGAAACGAATCTTGTGGTGGACACTTTAGAGAGGAATCTGTGGAGTTAGATGGCGAGCAAAAAGGAGAAGCAAAACGTAATGATAAAGATTTTGCTTTCGTATCTGCTTGGGAATATAAAGGAGAACCTGCTGATGCGGTTTTACATAAGGAAGAATTAGAATTTAAAGATATAGAATTAAAACAACGTTCATATAAATAGAATAGAGAATAAAGATAAGAGAGAATAGAAATTGATGGGCTTTAGGAAAAGGCATAATTATAAAAATTTAAAGATTTGGCAATTAGGTCTTGAAATAGCAAATGAAATTTCAGAAGTTTTTCCTAAGCATGAAAGATTTGATTTGTCATCTCAAATAAGTAAATGTTCTGTTTCTATGCCTAGTAATATTGAAGAAGGTTCTGCAAGAACAGATAAATCTTTTTCTCATTTTATTGATATTTCATTAGGATCATCTTTTGAACTTGGAACACAATTATTAGTTGCTCATCATAGAAAATATATTGATGAAACAACTTTGAAGAATTTAGAAAATAAAAATGAAGAATTTCAAAGAATGACTATGGGTTTTCAAAATGGATTGAATTAACAATCTGTTTTCTTTTATCTATTTTCTTTTTTCTAATTCTAAAAGTTGAATTATTATCATAATATTAAAGTTAATTAATTAGCTTTTTTTAAACGAGAATTAAATGAATTTAACACTTAAGATTTGGAGACAAAAGGACTCAGAAGCAAAGGGCAAAATGGTCGATTATAAAGTAACTGATATTTCGGAGCATATGTCTTTTTTAGAAATGTTGGATGTTTTGAACGAGCAATTAGTCAACTCTGGTGAAGAACCTGTTGCATTTGATCATGATTGTCGTGAAGGAATTTGCGGTATGTGCTCATTGTACATTAATGGAGAAGCACATGGGCCAGATAGAGGTATTACAACATGCCAGTTACACATGAGAATGTTTAAAGATGGTGATACTATTACTATTGAACCATTTAGAGCTGCTGCATTTCCTGTCATAAAGGATTTGATTGTTGACAGAATGGCGTTTGAACGTATTCAGCATGCAGGTGGTTACATTTCTGTAAATACATCTGGAAACACACAAGATGCTAACGCACTACCTATTTCAAAACACGCAGCTGATGAGGCTATGGATGCTGCAGCTTGTATTGGTTGTGGAGCTTGTGTGGCGAGTTGTAAAAACTCTTCAGCAATGCTATTTGTTGGGGCAAAAGTGTCGCAATATGCATTATTACCACAAGGACAAGTTGAAGCCGCAGACCGTGTTAAAAACATGGTGGCACAAATGGACCTAGAAGGCTTTGGTAACTGTACAAATACAGGAGCTTGTGAAGTAGAATGTCCTAAGGGCATATCACTAGAGAATATTGCACGTATGAATCGTGAGTATTTATCAGCGACTTTAAAAGGTTAGCACGTCCCAACCTACCTTAACGGCAGGAGTTAAATGATATACAAATCCCAAGTATGAATAGGCTTGGGATTTTCACTTTTCTTATATTTCGGTTTTATTACAAAATTATGCAAAATCCAGATTCTTTTTATAAAGAACAGTTAGAGTTAAATCAAGTAGAGTCTAAGCGCATTTTCAAGCAAATGAGCCTGTTGAGTATATTAAGACTTTCTGTTTTTGTATTAACCACTTTTGCTATATACTTTACTTTTAATCAATGGCAAGTAGCTGCCGTGATTGGCATTATAGGCACAGTGATATTTCTATTTTTATTATCGAGATATACTGATATAAAATCGAAGAGATCACTTCATAAAAGGTTGGTTATTATTAATGAGGATGAACTTAAAATTGCATCAGGTGATTTTCATGACAGAGTGAATGGGACTCAGTTTCAAAACCCGAAACACCATTACAGTTTAGACATTGATTTATTTGGAATAGGTTCCTTTTTCCAGTTTATTAATCGTACAGCTATTAAAGAAGGCACAGAGAAACTTACAGAGCATTTACTAGCTAATGATATCTCAAATATTGAAACAAGACAGGAAGCGATTCAAGAATTAGCATCATTACCAAAATGGAGACAAAATTATTCTGGAGTTGCTCAGGGCGTGGAAGTTGAAAATTCAGCAAAATCTATTATAAAATGGCTTAAGGATTATAAACCTTTTTTAGGCTCAATTCAATATTGGTTTACAATTGGTTTTAGCTTTACTTCTGTTTTAATTTTGGTATTAGGAATCACTGAGATTATTTCGATTACGCGTGCTGGTTATTTGTTGTTAGGTTGGTTAATCTTAGGCTTAGGAATAACAGCAATGTATTTAAAGCGAATTAATAGAGTCGCTCAAAACACAGAAAAAGCAAAGGATACTTTTAGGCAATATGCTTTGTTATTAGAACGGATTGAAACAGAAGAATTCAAATCGCAATTACTTAAAGAACAACAACAGAAAATTCAATCCGAAGATTTAAAAGCATCACAATTATTTTTAAAATTCTCAAAAGCCTTAGATGCATTAGACAATAGGAATAATTTAATTTCAGCCATTTTTGGAAACGGATTGCTGCTTTGGGACATTAGGCAAACCTATCACGTAGAACAATGGATTACAAAATATGCGGATAAGGTTGAAGATTGGTTTAATGTTGTAACCTTCTTTGATGCTTATAATAGTTTTGGAAACTATGCTTTTAATCATCAAAGTTTCACGTACCCTAAAATTACAGATCAACCAGTTACTATTTTAGCCGAATCCTTAGGGCATCCATTATTGAATTCAGAAAAACGTATTGATAGCGATTTAGAACTACAAGAAGAGCAATTTTTTATTATTACAGGCGCAAATATGGCTGGTAAGAGTACGTTTTTAAGGACCGTAGCACTTCATATTGTAATGGCCAATGTTGGTATGCCAGTTTGTGCAAAGCAAAGTAAATACAAACCAACGAAGTTAATTACAAGTATGCGAACCACTGATTCCTTAACGGATGATAGTTCGTATTTTTTTAGCGAATTGACTAGACTAAAATTTGTAGTTGATATAATTGCAAATGACACAGACTATTTCGTGATTCTAGATGAAATACTTAAAGGAACAAATAGTACAGATAAGGCAATCGGCTCACGCAAGTTTGTAGAGAAATTAGTAAAACTTGATGCCACAGGAATTATTGCTACACACGATTTAAGCCTCACAGAAATTGAAAAAGAACTAGAAGCTGTAAAGAATTACTACTTTGATGCAGAGATTATAAACGACGAGCTCTATTTTGACTATAAACTAAAACAAGGTGTTTGTAAAAACATGAATGCCAGTTTTCTGTTGAAGAAGATGGAAATTGTTTAAATAAAAAACCCTCTCTAAAAATAGAGAGGGTTTTAATAATTTATAAGAAAATAATTTTCTAAGCCTCAAAAGGCTCAATAGAAACGTAAGATCTGTTATCTTTTTTCTTAGTAAATTTTACTAGACCATCAACTTTAGCATGTAAAGTGTGATCTTTTCCTTGGTATACGTTTTCAGCTGGGTGATGTGTATTACCACGTTGTCTCAATATGATATTTCCAGCAATAGCAGCTTGCCCACCAAAAATCTTAACGCCTAAACGTTTTGATTCTGATTCTCTACCATTCTTCGAACTACCAACTCCTTTTTTATGAGCCATGATCTTAAGGTTTTATATTGTTATACTTAAGTAGTTTAGCAATTAAGCTTTACCACCATCTAATTCGTCTTGCCATTTTTTAAGCTCATCCCACTTACCATTAGCAGCTAATTTAGCTTGTGCTGGCCAAGTATCGGTAACGTGATTTCCACGAACACCCGAGATGATTTCAGAAATTGCTTCTGGTTTAGCCTTAGCTAAATCAGCAAATGTAACGATACCTGCCTCTACTAGAGTAGATGCTATTTTTGGCCCGACACCTTCAATTTTCTTTAAATCGTCAGCTTTACCAGTTGTTTTTGGAGCGGCAGCCTTAGGTGCAGCTTTTTCAACTTTAGCAGCAGCTTTCACTTCTGCTTTTGGTTCAGCTTTCTTAGTTTCTTTTTTTGGAGCAGATTTTTTAGCTCCAGAAGTAGTAATACCTTCAATTACGATTTCAGTTAAAGATTGTCTGTGTCCATTTTTAACACGGTAACCTTTACGCCTTTTCTTTTTGAAAACTATTACTTTGTCACCTTTAAGGTGCTTCAAGACTTTTGCACTTACTTGTGCTCCGTCTATAGCTGGGGCGCCTAAAGTTATGTTGCTACCATCTTCTATTAAAAGAACGTTATCGAAAGAAACTTTCTTACCTTCTTCAGTAGATAAACGGTTAACAAAAACTCTTTGGTCTTTTTCAACTTTAAATTGATGCCCTGCTATCTCTACAATTGCGTACATAGCGTAACGTTTTTATTAATTTGTTTATTAAAAAATCAACTTTCTTCTCAGAAAGCGGATGCAAATATACTCCTAAATTCGTAATTCACAAACGTTTTGAGGGTTTTCGAGCGGTTTTTACACTTGTTTGTTAAGCGATTAAATTCCAAGATCTAAATCCAAGGTATTTTTAATACAGTTTTCACATTATATTATGTTAAAAAAGAAGAATCATTCCTTATTTTTGTAAGGCTATATGTAACAATATGCATTTAGTACAGACAAATACTTAAACAATTTAAAATTTAAACACACTTAATAATGAAAAAAAGCTTATTTACTCTAGCTCTTTTGTTGTTAGTTGGATTTCATTCAACAGCACAAAAAGTAGAATTCGAAGAGTTTGATTTAGACAACGGTTTGCACGTAATATTGCACCAAGACAACACGGCTCCGGTTGTTATAACATCTGTAATGTACGATGTTGGAGGAAAAGATGGAGATAGAAGCCGTACAGGTTTTGCTCATTTCTTTGAACATCTATTATTTGAGGGGACAGAAAATATAGAGCGTGGTGAGTTTATGAAAATTATACCTGCAAACGGTGGAACTTTCAATGCTAACACTTCTCAAGACAGAACTTACTATTATGAAATCTTTCCTTCTAATAAATTAGAATTAGGATTATGGTTAGAGTCTGAGCGTATGTTGCACCCAGTAATTGATCAAGTAGGTGTAGATACTCAGAATGAAGTTGTTAAAGAAGAAAAACGTCAGAGTTACGAAAACAGACCTTATGGTGGTCTTTTAAAGACAATAGGAGAGAATCTTTTTGAAGTGCACCCTTATAAAGATGAGAATATTGGTAAAATGGAGCATTTAGATGCTGCTACGTTAGAAGAATTTAACGCATATTTCAAAAAATATTATGTACCAAATAATGCAGTTTTAATTGTAGCTGGAGATATAGATACAGAAAAAACTAAAAAAATGGTAAAAGAATATTTTGGTGCTGTTAAGAAAGGACCAGAAGTAGTTCGTAATTTTCCAAAAGAAACACCAATTACAGAAACTAAGAAAGCTGTAGCTTATGATAAAAATATTCAAATTCCAGCAATTATTGCGGTATATAGATTGCCTGGTCAAGCTACAAGAGATGCCTATGTTTTAGATATGATTTCTACATACCTAAGTGGTGGTAAAAGTTCAGTTCTACAAAAGAAATTAATGGATGAGCAAAAACAAGCTTTAGCAGTACAAGCTGTAAACATTCCACAAGTAGATTATAACATATTTGCATTATTTGCTTTACCACTAGGAGAAGTTAGTTTAGAGACATTATTAGCAGAGATGGATGAAGAAATTGTTAAAATGCAAAATGAATTAATAAGCGAACGTGATTATCAAAAACTTTTAAACCAGTTTGAAAATCAATTTGTAAGCTCTAATTCTAGTATTGCAGGTATAGCAAGTTCTTTAGCAACATACTACTTATTATATGGTGATGTTAATATCATTAATAATCAGTTAGAGACTTACAGATCTATTACTAGACAAGAAATTCAAGATGTGGCTAAAAAATACTTAAGCCCTAATCAACGTGTAGAAGTAGAATATTTACCAAAAAAAGATGATCAATAATATGAAAACAATATTTAACATGAACACTAAAACAGTAGCGTTTTTCGCATTATTTATAATGACTATTGGTGCAAGTGCACAGATAGATAGATCTAAAATGCCTGTCGCAGGTCCAGAACCAGAAATTTCTATAGACAAGCCTCAAGAATTTGAATTAAAAAATGGTTTAAAAGTTCTTGTGGTAGAAAACCATAAGTTACCAAGAGTATCTTATTCTTTAAGAATAGACAACCAACCAATTGCCACGGGTAAAAAAGCAGGTGTAGAAAGTTTATTGGGAAGTATGTTAGGTAACGGAACAACAACGATTTCTAAAGATAAATTTAACGAAGAAATAGATTTCTTAGGTGCAAGTTTAAGCTTTGGATTTAGTGGAGGTTTTGCAAGTTCATTAACAAAATATTCTGAGCGTATATTAGAATTATTAGCTGGTGCAGCTATTAATCCTTTATTAACTGAAGAAGAGTTTGAAAAAGAAAAAACAATTCTTTTAGAAGGTTTAAAATCTGAAGCAAAAAGTGCAGATGCTATTTCTAGCCGTGTTGGTTCAGCATTATCTTACGGAACAAAGCATCCTTATGGAGAATTTGTTACAGAAGAGACTATTAATAATGTAACTTTTGGAGATGCTGTTGCCTTCTACCAAAAATACTTTAACCCTAACAATGCATATTTGGTTGTTATTGGTGATGTAGAATTTAAAGATGTTAAGAAGCAGATAAAAAAATATTTTAATGATTGGTCAAAATCTGTAGATGTAACTTCAACGGTTGCAAAACCAAGCCCAAATGTTCAGTACACTCAAATTAATTTTGTAGATGTACCAGATGCAACACAGTCTAATCTTTCAATTACAAACAATGTAAATTTAAAGATGAACGATGCTGATTATCATGGGGCTTTAATTACTAACAACATCTTAGGTGGTGGTGGTGAAGGTTATTTATTTAAAAACCTTAGGGAAGAGCATGGTTACACTTATGGTGCTTATTCTAGTTTAGGCACAAATAGGTATGGTGCTTCTCGTTTTAGTGCCTCCGCTAAAGTTAGAAACATGGTAACGGATAGTTCAGTAGTAGAAGCTTTAAAAGAAATAAATAGAATTAGAACAGAACCTGTAGATGCTCAGACTTTAAAGGATGCAAAGGCGAAGTACATTGGCAATTTTGTAATGGCTTTAGAGCGTCCACAAACAATTGCTAATTATGCTTTAAATATTAAATTAAACGACTTACCAGAAGACTTTTATTCAACCTACTTACAGAAGATTAAAGATGTATCTGTAGAGGATGTGCAAAGAATCGCTAACAAATATTTTGAAGCAGAAAACTTAAGAGTTATTGTTGTTGGTAATGGATCAGAAGTATTGGATAATTTAGAGAAAACGGGTATTCCTATTAAATACTACGATAAATATGCTGCACCAACAGAAAAGCCAACTTACGAGATCCTTATTCCAGCAGATATGGATGTATCTAAAGTATTGAATGCATATATAACTAAGATAGGTGGTAAAGACCGTTTAGACAACGTGAATTCGGTTAAAATGAATGCTGAAGCAGAATTACAGCCTGGTGTAATGATGAATCTTGAAATGAAGAGAACTAATAAAAATCAGTTCTCACAAGAGATAATTGCAATGGGGCAATCAGTTATGAAAACTGTTGTAGGTGTAGATAGTGGTTATATGGTTATGCAAGGACAGCGTAAAGATATGAACGAAGACGAGCTTAAAGACGTTAGAGCTGAATCATCTCCTTTCCCAGAAGTTAACTATTTAAACAGTAGTGTTACATTAGAAAAAATTGAAAAAGTAGATGGCGAAAATGCTTATAAAGTAAAAGTTGATGATGAGACTTCTCTTTATTATAGTGTTGAAACTGGCTTAAAAATTAAAGAAGTAAAAACTTCGCAAATGGGTTCTCAATCTACTTTTTATGGAGATTACAAAGAAGTAGCAGGAATTATGTTTCCGTTCAAAATTTC
Source organism: uncultured Winogradskyella sp. (assembly GCF_963975125.1). Lineage (GTDB taxonomy): Bacteria > Bacteroidota > Bacteroidia > Flavobacteriales > Flavobacteriaceae > Winogradskyella. Next base: position 8,619 of record NZ_CAXBGB010000049.1, read on the forward strand.
TCAAACCATGGGACCTCGTAAATTCGATTTCATAGTAAAAGAAGTAAAAGTTAACGAAGGTGTAACAGATGCAGATTTCGATTAAGCAATAAAACCAATAAATAATTTATTAAAACCGAAGTGAAAGCTTCGGTTTTTTTATATTTTACGGATATGAGAAAGATAAACACCAACTAATATAAGTAATGCTGCTAAACCTTGAATATAACTAAACCCTTCACCATCTAATACTCCCCAAACTAAAGCTACAATTGGCATAATGTACGTTACAGATGAAGCAAAAACAGGTGTGGATATTTGTACCAACTTATTAAAGAGAACCTTGGCGATTGCAGTTCCAAATACAGAAAGAATGGTAATGTATAATAGCGCATTTGGTAAAGCGGGATTATTAAATGTCTCTGAAGTAAAAAAATCAGTAAACAGAAGTATAATCAATGCTGGAATAACAATAAAAACATAATTACCAGCAGCAATAGCTAATGGTTTTACATCTTGTAAGTAGCGTTTTATAATATTTACGTTTGCAGCATACATTAATGTAGAGGCAATTACAAATCCTGCATACAAGTAATTTTGATTAGGATTCAATTCGGCACCTTTTAAGATAAGAATTGCAGTTCCTAAAAAGCCAATAATAACTCCTAAAACCTGTCGTTTTGTAGATGCAATTTTAAATACAGCAAAACCTAATAAAATAGTATTTAAAGGCACAAGTGAATTTAATATCGAAGCTACGGCACTATCAATCTCTGTTTCAGCAATAGCAAAAAAGAAAGATGGAATAAAAGAACCAAGAAGCCCAGAAATGATTAGCCACTTCCATTTAGCTTTAGGGATGGTTTTTAATTTATTATAGCCAGCTAAGAGAAGAATTGCACCAGTTATGATAGTGCGTAAAGCACCAAGTTGGTATGCTGTAAGTCCTAAAAGTGATTTTTTAATTAAAATAAACGAACTTCCCCAAATTACAGATAGAATTAAAAGGTAGATCCACTTAATGTTAGGGTTTTTCATACAAACACAATGTAAAAGAATCACAAAAATCGTTAATTCTTACACAAGAAGCATTAAGATTTATTAGATTTAGTCAAAATTCAATAATTTAAATTTATGAAGACCTTTAAGAATATCTGTTTTGTTGCAATTATAGCCTTAGTTCTTACATCTTGTAAAAATGAAACTCAGCCAGAAGTTAAAACTGTAGATATAGAAGTGACTAAAAAAGACGTTTCTACAAATTTAGATCCCAATGCTACTTATACTAAAGTAGAATTTAGTATTGATGGCATGACCTGTGAAGTGGGATGTGCAAAAACTATTGAGAAAAAAATGGCTAAAATGGAAGGTGTTAAATCTGCAAAAGTAGATTTTGATAAGCGTATAGCTATGGTTGAATATGATGAAGCTAAAGTGACTCCGAAATCTTTAGAAGAGACAGTAACAAAAGTTGCAGACATTTACAAAGTTAAAGACGTAAAGATTGTTGAAGACTTTGGTTATGAGGTTAAAGCTTGTAAAGCAGACTGTAATAAAGCATGCTGTGCAGATAAATCTGATGCTAAAAAGAAAGCTTGTGAGACAGATTGCAAAGAAGCATGTTGTGCAAAAGAAAAAAAGTCTTAGAAAATTTACAGACTTTAAAATAAAAACTATAGCTATCTGAAAGGATGGCGGTTTTTTATTGTACTTGTAGTAGAATAAAAGCTATAGCAAGGCACCCAAAAGGTAAAAGCCACAATAAATAGATTGATGTATGTTTAGGTTTTAGTTTAGCGTTAAGGACGTTTCTTTTTTTACCATTATAGCGCATCCAGTTTTTAAAAATTACAAAGATGGCAATTAAAGTAAACAACACCCAAAATTTTGTTGACGACATAACTAGCATTTTCATTTGGCCAGCAAACGCTATAAAAAATGAAGCTAAAGCTAATATTATTGACATCTCTAACAGATTTATATATACTAATGCTATGGTTAGACTTCGCTTACCAATAGTCTTTTTGTAGTGATTAAAAATGGAAATGTAAAAAGTGTCTAGCATAAGTTTTATTTTAAAAAAAAAGCCTGCTAGAAAACTAACAGGCTAGAAATATATTTAAAATTAATAAACTACAATCCTAAAACAGTAAAGTTATCAATTTCGTATGTTCCATCTTCGTTATTAGAATTATCTCCACCTATATATTTAAAAGCAACATATCCCATTCCAGAATAACCACTTAAATCGATAGACCCAGAACTCACCCAATTTTGGTAGAATTCATTATCACCAACAATATTACCAGGCAGTGAAGACCAATTTGCAGTTGTTACACCAGCTTCAGTTCCATCCCAATCTGTAGAGATTAATAACTCTAACTCACTGTTATCAGAAAAACTATTAGAGGACCTAAAGCTTAATAATTCATTAGATAACGTATCAAAGTTAATAGCTGGCGTAATTAGCCATGCAATATTTACATTATCATTTGAATTAAAAGCTCCCATTGATGCTATTTTACTACCTGAATTTTGATTATCACTAGATGTAGTTACTCTCCAAGTAAAGCCACCTTCTTCAGCATAATTAGTCCAACCATTTCCAGATACAGCAGAGTTATTTGTCATTCCTTCAAAATCTTCTTCAAAAATATTTGTAAAATCTTCGATGTTTAATAATGAACATCTTTCATTTGTAAATTGTACGTCATTTAAAGAATTTAATGCCATAACTAAATCATCACCACCAAAAGATTGAGTAATAATACCAGATATTGAACCTCCATTTTGAGTAGGTAAAGGAACATTGTAAAAATTAGCAAAAGAACTTGTTTCTAGTATAAAGTTAGAGTATTCAAACCCTTCGCATGCTTGCACAGTGCGTTGAGTGTCAAAATCTTCTGAAGAATCACCATATGGTTGCCCTTGGAGATTCGTTGGAAATTCAGTATTGTTTATTTTTACAAACATTCCTATATGACTAGAGTTAATATCAGTCATATTTAATTCTAATGCTGTAATTGCTTCTGTAACATTAGATCTAAATAATTGTTGTGGTATTTGATTTCCTGTAAACTGACCAACTTCATCATCATTAGGTTTTCCTCCAATAGCAATTATATCAGAAGATGTTTGACCTATGTACATATCCATTAATCTTATATAGACCTCTCTTCCTTTATTAAATTGATTATAACTATCTGCTTGGTTTAATATTACACCAATAGCAGCAGTTGGGTTTTCTGGCGAATCTTGAATATAGAATTCTTTATAAAAATTTCCAGTTTCATCACTAGAAGAAACATATCCTTTTACTACGATATTAGATGTAATCTGAAGAAACTTGTCATAATCAAATCCGGTTTGGGCATTTTCATAAGTCGTATAGATGTCTTTTAATTCGCCTATAGAAATTGGAATAAGAGTATTATTATCTAGCCCAGTTAATATGGTTTGTAATCCTTCGTTTTCTTCTTCTCCTAAACTGTTAGGAACAGTATAATCATCATCTTGTACACAAGACGTAATAGCTACAGAGGCTATTAAGACCATTATTATTTTTAAAAATTTAATCGTTTTATTCATAACATTTTTATTTGTAATTATTGAATTCATGAATGTTTCACATTTCATAATTGTAATATTATTTGTTTATTTTTCTTTTTCTAAAATCTAAGATACACATTTACAAAATAGTTTGTGCCACGACCATACCAATATTTAGGACCAAATACTCTTTTGGTAAGGCTAACGTCATCTCTTAACGCTCTGTAATCTGCCCTTCTACCTTGTTCATATCCACCTGTTTTGTATTGCTTATCTAATAGGTTACCTACACTTGCAAAAAAACCAATGTATTTGTCTCCTATTTTCCAAGATTTACCTCCAACTAAATTTATAACCATGTAGTTATCAAATTTTTCTTGTTTTAATAATCCTCTTGCAACTACAGGATCATAATCATTATAAGGCAGGCCATCAGCATCTGTATAGAACTCATTAGATCGCGATAATGGGCTTACATCTACATAAGTATTGTCAAAGAAGTTAGCTGTTGCGCCAAACCACCAGTAATCTGGGTCTCTGTATTCAAAACCTACAGAGTATGCTGTTTGTGGGCCACCAGCGATTTTGTAATTTTTTAAGTTTGAAGTACTAACTACTCCAGATGTATTTATAATATCTCCACCTTGTGTATTAATAAAATCTTCTGAAGTTGAAGTAACATATAAGTCAGGATTATTGTCATAAGTATATTGACCAACTGAAGCTGCACCTTTTAATTTAATAGTTGGTGTAACTTGAGCTTCTATCCCTAACTCTCCTCCAAAATGTTTTTTATCTACACCAGACAAAACTTCTTGAATAAAACCGGTAGTACTACCTTGGGTAAAAAAGAAAGAAATTTCATTAGCATCTTCTATTGTAGTATAGAATCCTGTTAATTTTGCTTTTACTATTGAAGATCTAAAAATATAACTAGCATCTACAGATGTTATTTTTTCTTCAGTTATATCAATATTAGGATTGTTTACTCCATTAATCTTACCAACATAATCTTGGCTCTCTCTAGAGTTAGTATATGTATTTCTAATAGATGGTGCTTTAGTAATATAACCACCATTAATATTTAATAAGTGTTTCCCAGTAAATTTATATGTAAGTCCTGCTTTTGCACCAACACCTGTAAATTCTAATTTATCACCTTTACCAAAAGAGTTATCTAATTCAACTCCTCCTTCACTAAAGACTTGATTTTCGTTTTTGTATAAACCTTCTCTCTGATAATCTGTTTTTTTAATACTACCAGATAAGTAAAAATCAATTTTATTGTATTTAAACTGCGCTTGAGCAAAACCAGATAACTCATTAACATATAGGTTGTAATTATATCTAAACTTATCACCCTCTAAAGCAACTTGATTAGGATTATTTAAATCAAATTGATTTTGATTAAAATAATCTATATTTAAAACACCTGTTGTGCTTCCTAATAAATCAATAATTTCAGCAAAATTTTCAGAATCTAATTTTTTGTAATTTATACCACCATTTAATATTACATTCTCATTTATTTCTGTGTTAAAAATAGTGTTTAACGTTAGTTGTTTGTCATCATTTCTATCTTCATATAGCACATAAGCAGCATTTGCACCAGAGAGATTGTTTGTTAAGTTAGCATCAATAATTCTCTCCCAATTAATTTGTCCATCGTTAATAAATTGTTGCTCTGCCTCATAAGCTCCTTCTAAGTCACCATCTTCTAAAAAATTGCTAGGTAAGTCTTGGTAGTAAGACGGACTTGGGTTTCTTCCACCAGGATAATCTAAACGACTGTTTCCTATTTTACCAAATTGGTATCCAATATTAGTATTTAAGCTTGTCTTACTAGAAATGTCCCAATAATGGTTTAGCATAATAATAGGCTCTTCAACTTCTTTTATACGAGAGTTCCGTTTCTCACCATCTAAATTACCCCAAAATTCATTGTATTTAATACCTTTAAGGTCATAAACTTCTTGAGTATTTGCTGAAGATTTCCCTCTTCTATTTTGTGCATAAATTGATGTAAAATTTATACTATGTTTATCGTTAATTTTCTTTTCTACTGAAGCAAAGAATGAATTAGAATCGTATAAAGTAGCATCTTGATAGCCTTCATTTCCCCATCTTCTACCCATCATAAAAGCGTAAGACCAACCACCTTCAACTAAACCAGAGGCATAACTAGCCAATGCGCGATTTGTGTAACTTCTATTTGATGATGAATAAGTAATACGACTGCCCTTTCTATATTTAGAAGCTCTAGTAATTATATTAGATGTTCCTAAAACACCACCAAAGGTGTATTCTGAAGGCGTTAAACCAGAGGTTAATACTTGGTTACGCATCATATCATTTAAACCTCCCCAATTACTCCATTGTGGTCTTCCGTTGTAGAGCTTGTTCATTTCAATTCCGTTAATTAAAACCGAACTATTGTCTGAATCTAAACCTCTTAACCTAAAGAAAGAAGAACTAAATTCAAAAGCTGCAGTTCTTTGAAAAACATCTAAAGAAGAAGAAAGTAACCCAGAGATATTATCTGCACCACTTGTGTCGTCATTAAGTTCGTCATCAGAAAGTGAAATTGTAAATAAATCCTGATTTTCAGTGATACCCCTATCTAGAGTCATATCAGTAATATTTACGGTCTGTCCTTCGTTTACAACAATAGGATAACGTTTGGTCTCATACCCAATTTTAGAAATTCTTAAAACTTGTTCTCCCAATGGAACATTAGAAGAAAAAACAAATTCTCCAAGAATATCTGTAAGAGTTGTTTGTTCAGTTCCCTCGATAGTTATTGTAACATTTGATATGGTCTGAAATGAGATAGCATCTTTTACGCTACCTTTAATAATAGTATTTTGAGCCACTATCGTAAAAGAAGAAAAAACTCCAAATAATAAAACAATTAAACTTTTTTTCATAACTAATTTTAAAGTTAATAATCTTTTCACATTAAATAAAATGTGATTTAAGGCTTGCAAATTTACATTATTTATAATAAATATATACTTTTGGCTCAAGATTTGTAATATAGTTGTTGTAAATATAATATCCGCTAAATGAAAAGTTCAAAATTCACGTTAATAGTTATGCTCCTTTTTGCATTTGTAAGTATAAATGCACAGGAAAAGAAAAAGTTCAAAATACATACTGTAGCTTTCTACAATTTAGAAAATTTATTTGATACAATAAATGATCCCACAAAGTTTGATGAGGCAAGTCCTATTATGGAAATGGATGAATCTAATAGAGCCGAAGTTTATGAAAAAAAGGTTCGTAACATGGCAAGAGTAGTTGCAGACATTGGTTCTGAGAATACAAAAAATACACCAGCAATTATTGGAGTTTCTGAGGTTGAGAACAGACAAGTACTTGTAGATTTAGTTAACGATCCTCAATTATTAAATAAGGATTATGGTATTATTCATTACGAATCTCCAGACAAAAGAGGAATCGACGTTGCTTTACTTTATCAAAAATCACTTTTTAGGCCTATTGAAACAAGTTCTCATGAATTACTTATTTATGATGATTTAACAAGAAAACGTGTATATACAAGAGATCAGTTGTTAGTTAGCGGTGAGTTAGAAGGCGAATTAATACATATTATTGTTAATCACTGGCCATCTCGTAGTGGTGGAGAAGCGAGAAGTAGATCTAAAAGAGTTGGTGCAGCAAAACTGAATAAACGCATTATAGATTCCTTACAATCCAAAGACCCTTATGCTAAAATTATTACCATGGGAGATTTAAATGACAACCCAACAAATGCGAGTGTTAAAGAGGTTTTAAAAGCAGAGCGAAAAGAAAATAAAGTTGGTTTTAAAGGAATTTATAATCCTATGGAAGGGTTTTTTAAACAAGGCTTAGGTTCTAATGCCTATAGAGATGCTTGGAGTTTGTTTGATCAAATTTTAATATCACAACCATTTTTAGAGAAAGATTATTCTTCGTTTAGGTTTTATAAAGCAGGTATTTTTAACAAATATTATTTAACCAATAAACACGGACGCTATAAAGGTTATCCATTCAGAAGTTTTGCTGATGGTGGTTTTACAGATGGTTTTAGTGATCACTTTCCGGTTTATATCTACCTTATTAAGGAGGTAATAGAGGAAGAGGAAACGGAAGCAGAAAATTAGAATTTTGTTTTAACACATAAAAAGAGCGTCCTGAAATATTTCAGGACGCTCTTTTTATGCTTAAGTTTTTAACTTAAAACCAAGTTTTCCAAGGAATTTTAGCCAATACTAAGATTAATGCTATGGTATAAAAAACAGCAAGCATTTTAAATTTTTGTTTAGAAACTAGCTTCTTCTTATGCTTAGAATATCCAACAGTAACTAATACTACCGCAAAAATCATTGTTATAGGATGTTCAATAATATTAGAACGTAATACAGCATTTTTCATCACTTCTCCCATACCACCAACTTCACTTATCGTTGAGAAATAATCTTTTGTAAAAAATAAAATAAGACCTAATAACAACTGAATATGCATTGTAATTAACGTAAATAATGAAATTCTAAAATCTTTAGCATCAAATTCCTTGTCTCCAAAAAATTTAATAAGTGCATTTACTGTTGCTAATACCAAAACAACTAAGACTAAATAAGCCCAATATGAATGTAAAAATTGAATCATTTTTATAATTTGATTAGTTAATTTAAAAATACAAAAGTAATGATTTGAGTGCGAATGTAATTATTCTGAAATAGTAATTTTATGTTTCAGTTCATTTCCGAGCTCATCTATTACAGTAATAATATGATCTCCTGAAGAAGGTAAAATAGCTATATCATGGATATTTTTTGTGCTACCAACATAGGTATTGTCAATATACCAATAGATTTCAAACTCTGGTTTTGAGTGCGCAACTTTTAAAACTAAATCGTTAGTATTACCATCAAAATCTTTAGGTAGATAAATAGTGCTCTGCTGATTTGGATATATAAATTCCATAGAAATCTCCGAAGATTTTGAACAATCATTTCTATATGGAGGTAAAGGCTTGTAAAACGGATTCTTGGTTTTAAAGTAATAAGCTTGTAAAGGAGGAAGAATAAACCACGATTTATTAACTATCCTCGAAACTGATTCACATGAAGAATTAACTAGATAATGCTCCGTCACATCCAAATGAACCAATTTATGATAAGGACAAGACGCTGTTTTTTTACCACTAGCCTGTATAAAGCGGAGCTCTGTATTATCGCAAATGGGCGATGCTCTATAACCGCTTTTTTTACAGATGTTAACTTCTAACATCTCATCATACGGTTTTGCAAACCAATTGCTATTTGGTAATAAATCAAACACATCAAATAGAATAGGAGCAGCAGTTTGTACACCAACCAATCCTGGTCGTCCTTCTCCATCTGCATTACCAACCCAAACGCCAACTACATAATCTGTTGTTGTACCAATAGCCCAAGCATCTCTAAAGCCAAAGCTAGTTCCTGTTTTCCAAGCTATTTCTTTTGAAGAATCGTAATATTCCCAACTGTTGTCTCCCTCTGGTCTATTTACTTGTTTCATGCTCTCAAAAGTGAGATAAATGGAAGCGGCATCAAAAACAGTTTTTTCATTATTTAGTTTTCCAAAGTCGATAGACGCTTCAGAATTATAAATAGGTTGGCAAAACTCATTAGTAAAATATTGACTAGAATTTTCATTAAAATGATTTACAGTAGAGGCCATCGCGGCATAACTTTTACATAAATCCCAAAGGTTGCTTTCTGCACCACCAAGCACTAGAGACAACCCATAATGATTGGCATTGTATTTTAAATCTTTAAGTTTCAGCTGTTTTAAATAATGATAAAAACGATCTAAACCAAAATCCTGAAGCATTCTCACTGCTGGGACATTTAGAGAACGCGATAAAGCCTCATTTGCAAACACGGCACCGTCATAAGATTTATTGAAATTTTCTGGCTGGTAACTGCCAAATTGTGTTGGCACATCTGCAACCAAAGTATTTGGTAATAAATCGCCAGCATCTAGCATTGATGCGTATAGAAAAGGTTTTAAAATACTTCCTGTACTTCTGGGTTTATCAATAATATCTACACTTTTTTGATGTGCATTATCTGTAGGTGAATTGCCAACATAAGTTATAACTTCTCTAGTGTTTACATCGAGAATCAACACAGAAATATTATAGATTTCGTTTTGCTTTAATAGATTGTAGTGTTGTTTTACAATGGCATTAGTCTGTGCCTGTAACGCGATATTAACCGTTGTCTTAATACGCTCACCTTTTTGTTTTCGTGCTATTCTCTGAAGTAAGTGCGGAGCAATTTGAGGCAACGGATAGGGTTTTTGAGGTAAGCCTTCAGCAATTGATAACTCATAGGTTAATTCATCAATGGTGCCATTTTTAAAAAGTTTTTTGAGTAGACGATTGCGTTTTTCTAGCAAGCGCTTTTGATTTTTACCTGGATAGATTAAACTCGGTGCATTTGGTAATACGGCTAGAGTTGCATTTTCAGCCCAAGACAAATCGGAAGCATTTCTATTATAATACCTCCAAGATGCAGCATCGATGCCGACAACATTCCCACCAAAAGGTGCATAACTGGCATATAAATTTAAAATATCATCTTTTGATAGTCTAAATTCTAATCGTGTTGCTAAAATCAGTTCTTTAAATTTTTCAAAATAACTCCGCGACTGTCCTTTTCGAGATAAGCGAATCACTTGCTGTGTAATAGTACTTCCTCCGCGTTTTACAGAACCAGAACTTATATTTCCTTTTAAAGCTTTAAAAATTGAAATGGGATTAAAACCAGGGTGCTTATAAAAATATTCGTCTTCAAATTGAAGAATACAAATCTTGAATTTATCTGGTACACTATCACTAACAGGAAATCTCCATTGACCATCATCTGCAATTAAAGCACCTAATAATTCATTAGAGTTACTTGTAATAATAGTAGCTGTAGAATCTTTAAATAATTGCTGAGGTAAACAGAAATAATAAGCGAGAAGTAGAACAAAAATCACTAAAGATTTTATTCTATTTCGCTTTAAATATCTAATTAACCTATACATGTACTATACAAAAGCAGTTTTTATGGCCTTTTCGTCGAAAAGTCAAAATTATTACACAAACTTATCTATATATTTAAACGTGCGAAACTCTTTCTTAGATCTTAAATTATTCATAATTTTTTGTATTTCTTTTTTCTCAAAAGAAGTGCATGCGCAATTGGGATTCTGTCAAGGAAATTCTGGCGATCCGATATTTACAGAAACTTTTGGTACAGGGCTACAAGATTCTTCGTTACCTGCAGAAACAACTACATACGCTTATGCAAATGGTCAAGATCCTAATGATGGCCTTTATACCGTTTCTAGTAACTCAGACTACTTTGATTGGTTTGATGTTAATGACCATACACCAAACGATACTAATGGTAGAATGCTCATTATAAATTCTAGTTTTTCTGCTGGGGAATTTTACAGAACAACAATAAATGGCTTGTGTGAAAATACAACCTATGAGTTTTCATCTTGGCTACTTAACCTTTCTCCCTTAGGAGGATTTTGCGGATCCGGTGTTATTCCAATAAATGTAAGATTCGAAATTTGGGATAATACGGATACTAATCTTTTAGCAAGTGGTGATACTGGCAATATTACAAGTACAACTTCTCCTCAATGGAATCAATTTGCTCTTGTATTTCAGTCATTACCAAGTCAAACATCAGTTTTATTAAAGATGAAAAATAACGGAGCTGGTGGATGTGGTAATGATGTTGCTATTGATGATATCGTTTTTAAAACCTGTGGTGATTTTGTATCGGTTAGTGATGGTGTTGGTAATGCAAGCATTAGCATTTGTAGTAGTCAAATACCGTATACAACATCGCTAACGGTTACTCCAGATTTTTCTGTGTTTAGCAGTCATTTTTATCAATGGCAAGAAAGTACAGATGGGATTTCTTGGATTGATATTGTTGGTGAAACGAATCAAAATATTTCACTTGCCGGAATTACAACAACGACATTTTATAGATCTAAAGTTGCTGAGTCAATGATAAATTTGAATAATTCATCGTGTAATACGATTTCAGATATGTTTCAAGTTAATATTGTTTCTGTTCCTGTGATGCCAACAATTGAATGTTGGGAGACGGCAACTTTTGATGATGCTTCCTGTAGTTGGTCAGTTACTGGATCGCAGCCATCTACTCCAACCGGATTAGAGTGTTGGGAAACCGCTACTTTTAACAATACGACTTGTTCATGGGATATAGCAGGAACGCAAACAGTTCAACCCGTTATCGAGTGTTGGGAAACGGTTACTTTTAATACTACTACTTGTTCTTGGGATATTTTAGGAGCACAACCAGAAGAGCCTACAGGTTTAGAGTGTTGGCAAACAACGATTTTTAATGACATTACATGTAGTTGGTCTGTTACTGGTGCTGAGCCAGCGCAGCCTACAGATCTGTTGTGTTGGCAAACTACCATGTTTAATGAAGCAATTTGTGAATGGGAAATTATAGGAACTCAACCCTTAGAATTTAGAGATGAGTTTCTGTTTATATGTGAAGATGAAACGCTTACTTTAGAAGCAATTTCTTCAATTGCAAACCCATCTTACGATTGGGTTTCTGGTGAAATAACATCATCAATTACTATTGACAATGCTGGTATTTATGAAGTTGAAGTGACTGATGGTTGCTTTACAGAAATCATTGCGTTTAATGTTACTTTAATTGAAGCGCCTGTAATTGAAAGCATAATAACCAATGGGAGTTCAATACAAGTTAATATTTTTAATGCTGGTAACTACCAGTATTCTATTGATGGTGTAAATTATCAGTTTAGTAATGTCTTTAATAATGTTGTACCAACCGGATTATATACAATTTATGTAAAACCTAATGATTGTGATGTTGTTGTTACACAAGAGCATTTTCATTTTTACATTCAAAAGTTTATAACACCAAATGGTGATGGAGAAAATGATTTCTTCACATTGAATATTGCTCAGTATTTTGCATCTTCTGAAGTCTATATTTTTGATCGCTATGGTAAATTGTTATTTTCAGCTAAGAATACAAATGTCTTTTGGGATGGAACTGTGAATGGAAACCAACTGCCAACCTCAGATTATTGGTATCGCATTGTTTTAGATGGCAAGGAAATTAAAGGCCATTTTACACTTAAGCATTAATTGAAATGTCATTGCGAAGCAGGTCTTTTAGACAGCTGTGGCAATCTCATGAAGAATAGTGATAATTAATTTTGAGATTCCTGCTTTCGCAGGAATTGGTACTCACGTCCTACTTTACAAATTCTCACATTATACCAATTATACCATTGTTCTCTGCCTTTTTGTTGAGCAAATAGGTGTTCTGTATTTGCTTTCCAATTTTTTATGGCGTCTAAACTTTCCCAATAACTCACTGTAATACCTACGTCGTTTTTTGCACTGTCTATACCTATGAAACCCTTTTGTTGTTCAGCTAAGGTTTCCATTTTGTCAGCCATTTCTGCATAGCCTTTGGTATTTTCAGTTTGTGTTGATGTAAATATTACAGCAAAGTATGGTTTAAAGTTTTTCATTGTTTACGAGCCTTCAGGCATTTCAAATTCAATTATTTTTTCAGTGATATTATCTTCAAAATCTGTAAGTATAAATTTAATAAAAACGCGGTTTGTTGACACACTAACAGGAAAATCTTTTATGTTCTCTATAGTTTTAACATAGGCCAACCAGTCTTCGCCACATTTATCAATCACATCATCTTTTAAATCTTTTGTAGCGGTTTCAATAAAATTAATCCAGTCTTTTTCTGTAAAAGTTAAGGTCTCAAAAGTATTAGACTTTAATTGCTTAAGAGGCTTCCACTCTGTATCGAATTGTTTCCATTCATTTGAGTTACAATTAGCATCAGAACTCATAAAAGAGAAACTGTTTTCATAACGTTGAAATAAACTCACATGTTTGTAATCATTATCTATTAGAACAACATTTTTCCCTTCGGGTGAATCACTTACATCTACATTAATTGTGCTAGAATCCTCACTTTTTAAATTATGACTTCTTTTATAATCACTTGTTGCCAAGTTTTTAATTTCCACATCCAAATTATCGAGTTTAAGGCGAATAGTTCTGGCAATTTTATTTGGTGATAAATAGCCATTAAAGACAAAACCAATATGGTTTCTAGTTTCAACCTTTACCCATTCTCCAGTTACTTTTTCTCCTGCATCAATAATGACGAGTTTAATATCTGTTTCTTCTAATACACCAATAACCTCACCATAGGACAGCTTAGTCAACATTTTTGCACTTACATCTGGTTGATCTCTAAGTGATAATCCACTTTCTGCGGCTACATATGCTTCTTGTTGTGCTGTTACTAGTGCTACATTGAATACCAATGCGATCGCTAAAATCTTTTTTAAATAGTTCATAATTTCTTGTTTTTAAGTTAAACATTTTAGCGGTTTGTGTTATACCATTTATACCTCGAATTAATTCAAAGTATAAATGGTATTGTAGGATTCTTGTCTGTCGACCGACAAGTTTTAGTTTGTTTGTTATTTTTCTACTGTGACCCATTCCCCTTTATTTCTTACCAAATAATCATCATTGTCATACATGGCTTCAGCTTGTGTTCCAGGTAAATAATAAGTTCCTAAGTAAGATGCATTCAACATTACAGAGAAGGTTTTGGTGCCATGCTTTCCTTTTCTACTCATATTAAAATAGAAGTTGACGCGATCATCTCTAATGTCTGTATATCTAGCATTACTCACAGTAGTATCACCAAAATCAGTAAAACGTGTGTTTACAATATCCCAACCTGATGGGAATATTTGTGTTAAGGCCACATCATTAACATAATCTCTCGTTAGATTAGAAATGCTAACTGTTGCTACAAAATCTTGACCTTGTTGTAATTTAGTGACATCAATTTTATTGCCTTGCAAATCTTTATAGACTGTTGAAATAGAGAAACCACGTTGCTCTGCGATTTCTTCTCCTAGTTTTAGTTTACCAGAGTTTAAAACACGCACATAAACTAAATTATCTTTTCCGTTTGTAAGATTCATTTGATTTGCACCTTCGTTTATAGGAATATTACGTTGTGCAATGCCGTTTTGGGTATCAATAGTTTCTGTTTTTCCGTTGATGCTATAGGTGAGTTTTAATTCTTTACCACCATTCTGCGTAATCATTTT
>NZ_CAXBGB010000050.1:0-22937 GCF_963975125.1 uncultured Winogradskyella sp.
AAAATAACATAAAATTTTGATAATCAAACAATTAAAACTAAATTATTGAACTCTATGAAACAAAAAAGTCGGAAGAAAAAATCTTCCGACCATGACTGCTGATTAAGCGGTTTTTTTATTTTATAACGAAAGCTAGCTTTAAAGAGCTATTGACAAGCTTAAAATTAATTGATCTGGTCTAGAGTCAATTCTACTTACTACACCAGATCCAATGTTATTATCAATAAAAGTAGCTTCATTGTCATTGAAACCTCTTTCGTATCTAAGGTCAATACCTACTTTATTAAAGTTGAGCCCAATACCAAAATTTAATCCTACAGAGAAATCATCTTCGACATTATTAATATTGATGCCATCAAATTCTGTATTAAGAATATATTGAAGCGATGGACCAGCAAAAACACTAACAGGCCCTAAAACTTTCAGACCTACTAAAAGAGGCGCGTCTATCTTTTTTACCGAAAACTCAATACTTTCATAATCACTCTTGGTAGCCGAATAAACTAACTCTGGTCTAAAGTAAAGTTTGTTCCCTATTTTTCCGAAAACACCAATGTGATAGCCTATGTTTCGGTCTGGGTTTTTTGCATTATCACCAATGGATTCAATATAATCTCCATTAGCACTATAATTTAACCCACCTTTAAAACCAAAGGCACCTCCATTTTGAGCATTTATAGAGACTCCAACAAAGACTATCAATGCAGCTGCAATTACTGACTTTTTCAAATTTTTCATAATGTTCGTTTTTAAGATTAGATATGTAATATCAAAAACGCTGCCAAAATGAAGTTATTTTCTTTTCAGTACAGTTTTTACTGCTTTTTGGATGGCATCACTATTTAAACCATACTTATTCATAAGTTGCGCAGGTGTGCCAGATTCACCAAAAGTATCATTAGTGGCAACAAACTCTTGAGGAGTTGGATTATGCTGTGCTAACACTCTAGCAACACTTTCTCCAAGACCTCCTAAGTGATTGTGTTCCTCTGCTGTTACAATACAACCTGTTTTTGAAACAGAATCTAAAATGGCTTTTTTGTCTAAAGGTTTAATCGTATGAATATTTATGACTTCAGCAGAAATGCCTAATTCATTAAGTGCTTTTGAAGCTTCTAGAGCTTCCCAAACTAAATGACCTGTGGCAACAATAGTAACATCAGTACCTTCTGTAAATTTAATAGCTTTACCGATTTCAAATTTCTGATTAGCAGGAGTGAAAATTGGAACAGATGGACGGCCAAATCTTAAATATACTGGTCCAACATACTCTGCGATTGCAATAGTTGCTGCTTTCGTTTGGTTGTAATCACAAGGATTAATAACTACCATGCCTGGAAGCATTTTCATTAAACCTAAGTCTTCTAAGATTTGATGTGTTGCACCATCTTCACCTAATGTTAAACCTGCGTGAGAAGCACATATTTTCACATTTTTACCAGAATATGCAATAGACTGACGAATTTGATCATAAACTCTACCTGTAGAGAAGTTTGCAAAAGTTCCTGTAAATGGAATTTTACCTCCAATAGTTAAACCCGCTGCTATACCCATCATATTGGCTTCAGCAATTCCTATTTGGAAAAAACGTTCAGGATTTTCTTCAATGAATTGATCCATTTTTAAAGACCCAATTAAGTCTGCACATAAGGCAACAACATTAGGATTAGTACGCCCTAACTCTGCTAAACCAGCACCAAAACCACTTCTTGTATCTTTTTTTTCTGTGTATGTATATGTTTTCATAATAATGCCCACCAAAGTGGGTATCTGTTTAATTAGATGTTAACTAGTAATCTCCTAAGGTTTCAGCATTCTGTGCTAATCCAATAGCTAATTGCTCATCGTTTGGTGCTTTACCATGCCAAGCATGCGTGTGCATCATAAAATCCACTCCATTTCCCATTACAGTTTTTAGTAAAACACAAATTGGTTTTCCTTTGCCTGTCATTGATTTAGCCTCTGCCAAACCTTTTAGAACAGCTTCGATATTATTTCCTTCTTCTATTTCTAAAACAGTCCATCCAAAAGCTTCAAACTTTCCTTTTATACTACCCATTGGTAATACATCGTCAGTTGATCCATCAATTTGTTGTCCGTTTAAATCTATTGTAGAAATAAGATTGTCTACTTTTTTAGCAGAAGCATACATAATAGCTTCCCAATTCTGACCTTCTTGTAATTCACCATCACCATGAAGACTATATACTAAGTGATTGTCTTTGTTTAATTTTTTAGCTTGTGCTGCACCAATAGCTACTGACATACCTTGACCTAACGAACCAGATGCAATACGGATGCCAGGTAAGCCTTCGTGTGTTGTTGGATGTCCTTGTAAACGTGAATCTATTAATCTAAATGTATTTAATTCATCAACCGAGAAATATCCAGATCTAGCTAAAATACTGTAATAGGCTGGTGAGATATGACCGTTCGAAAGAAAGAATAAATCTTCACCTTTTCCATTCATATCGAAACCTTCATTTCGCTTCATGATTTCTTTATATAATGAAACAAAAAATTCGGCACAGCCCAATGAACCTCCTGGATGACCAGAATTTACCTTGTGTACCATTCGTAAAATATCTCTACGAACTTGAGTTGTTAAACTTTCTAATTCTTTAATGTTTGGCATATTGTGTTGCTTAAATTTGATTGGACAAAAGTAACTTTTTACTAAAGCCTTTCAAAGGTAGATAGAGGTCACTTATTAACGATTTTATAGATTTGCTAACAATTTTTATTTTTAATTAAGATTGATTGACATCGAGTTAATTATATTTGCCCTCAGACTTATTTTTAATGAAATTTCAGAGATTAGCAAACGATAAAGAAACCAAGGCCAGAGCTGGACTTATTACGACAGATCATGGTGTTATTGAAACGCCTATTTTTATGCCAGTTGGTACTGTAGGTTCAGTTAAAGGGGTGCATCAGAGAGAGTTAAAAAATGATATTAATCCAGATATTATTCTTGGTAATACCTACCATTTATATTTAAGACCACAAACAACAATTTTAGAGCAAGCTGGTGGTATTCATAAATTTATGAATTGGGATCGCAATATTTTAACAGATTCTGGCGGTTACCAAGTATATTCTTTGTCTGCAAATAGAAAAATTAAAGAAGAAGGAGTAAAGTTTAAGTCGCATATAGATGGAAGTTATCATGTCTTTACTCCGGAAAATGTGATGGAAGTGCAAAGAAGTATCGGAGCCGATATTATTATGGCATTTGATGAATGCACACCTTATCCATGCGACTATAATTATGCTAAACGTTCTATGCATATGACGCATCGTTGGTTAGAGCGTTGCCTAGAACATTTAAAAAAGACACCTTTTAAATATGACTATGAACAAACGTTTTTCCCAATTGTTCAAGGAAGTACATATAAAGATTTAAGACAACAATCTGCTGAATATATTGCTAATGCTGGCGCAGAAGGAAATGCCATTGGCGGACTTTCTGTTGGTGAACCAGCTGAAGAAATGTATGCTATGACAGACGTAGTGTGTAGTATCTTACCAGAAGACAAACCGCGGTATCTTATGGGTGTTGGGACACCAATCAATATATTAGAAAATATTGCGTTAGGTGTAGATATGTTTGATTGTGTAATGCCTACTCGTAATGCAAGAAATGGAATGTTGTTTACTGCTTATGGTTCTATAAATATTAAGAATAAGAAATGGGCAGACGATTTTTCGCCTGTAGATGAAATGGGAATTACTTTTGTAGATACGGAATATAGTAAAGCGTATTTAAGACATTTGTTTACAGTTAATGAATTATTGGGAAAACAAATCGCAACCATACATAATCTAGGTTTCTATTTATGGTTAACAAGAGAAGCTAGAAAGCATATTATTGCTGGGGATTTTGGAGAATGGAAAAATAAAATGGTAAAACAAATGAATAATAGGCTGTAAGTGAAAATACTAGACTGGTACATATTAAAGCGGTATTTGTTTACTTTTCTAATGATGCTATTACTGTTTATTCCTATCGGAATTACAGTAAATTTAGCAGAAAAAATTGGTAGAATAATAGAGAGCAAAGCTCCTTTCGGTGAAGTGACGGCTTATTATGTAGATTTCACTGTGTATTTTGCCAACCTATTATTTCCATTATTCTTATTTCTTTCTGTAATTTGGTTTACTTCTAAGTTAGCAAATAACACAGAAATTGTTGCTTTTTTAAGCTCAGGTGTTTCATTCTCTAGATTTTTGAGACCTTATTTAATAGGTGCGACAATAGTAGCGGCTTTTGCTCTTTTTTTAGGAATGTATTTGGCTCCAATGGCGAGTCAAGGGTTTAATGAATTCAAATATAAATACTTAAAAAAGAATAAAAAAATTCAGCAAACAAGAGATGTTTACCAGCAGATAAATGACAATGACTATATCTATGTAAGTAACTTTATTCCGAAGAGTAAAACGGGCTTTAATTTTACTTATGAGCATTTTGAAGGCAATGAGCTTAAGTATAAAATATTTGCAGAAAATATAAGATATTTTGAAGCAGATTCTAGCTATAGACTAACTTCTTATTTAAAACGTAGTTTTGAAAATGGAATAGAGACGGTAGAAAAGGAAAAACGCCAAAACATGAGATTCCCTTTTGAGCTCGAAGATTTAACACCTGTTGAGTATGCTGCAGAAACTAAACCTTACGGTGAACTTTTAGACTTTATTGAATCTGAAAAGCGAAAAGGATCAACAAACATAGGTCGTTATGAAGTAGTGAAATTGAGAAAGTGGAGTTTACCAGTTTCAATTTACATTCTTACTATAATAGCTGTAGCAGTTTCTTCTGTAAAACGAAGAGGAGGAATGGGAGCTAACCTTGCAGTTGGTATAGCTATTGCAATGGTTTATGTGTTCTTTGATAAGGTTTTTGGTGTTATGGCAGAACAGTCTAATTTCTCAGCCGTAGTTGCTGTATGGTTTCCTAATGTAATATTTGGTATTCTAGCGATTTATCTATTGAAAAAGGCTAAACGTTAAATTGAAGTATTCATAATATCTTTATGCTACGGGATTATAGGTTAAGATAAAATTGAATAAAAAAAATCTAATAAATGATGTCAATTAAAATATTAAACCCACTGAAAAGGAGAATATTTAATTTCCTTACAAATTCTTTTCAAAACTCAAAAAATAAAGAACAAATAAAAAGACTAACTAAAGATTCACATATTAAAGTCTTAATTTCTAGACCTAATCATAGGCTAGGAAATCAACTGTTAATAACTCCATTAGTTCAGGAGGTAAAAAAACAGTTTCCAAATAGTGAAATTCATTTAGTGGTTAATGGAAACCTTTCATCTATACTATTTTCTGAATTCCATTATGTTGAAAAAATTATTAATCTTCCAAAAAAGCCATTTAATAATATTTTGACTTATTTATCTAAGACAATTAATCTGATGTCAAATAAATACGATATTGCAATTTCTGGTACTGCAGACTCAAATTCAAGTAAAATATTCGTTAAATTGTCAAGAGCAAAATTTAAGATATATAACTCAGGGACTAATCACCAAAACAAGCCAGTACATATAGCGAAATATCCAATTTACAATTTTAAAACATTTTTTGGTTCTGCCAAAGACCTAATAGACTACAATTACACGAAATTGTCAATAAGTTTAACTAATGAAGAAATAAAAACAGGTAATCAACTTCTTAAAGGTCTATTTAAAAATGACAAGGATACTATTTGTATTTTTACTTATGCTACAGGTAATAAATGTCATTCTAAAGAATGGTGGTATGAACTCTATGAAAAACTTAAATCTAATTTTAATGATTTTAATATTTTGGAAATATTACCTGTTGAAAACGTTTCACAAATCAATTTTCTAAGCACTCATTTATATAGCAAAGACCTCAGAGAAATTGCCTCGATAATTGAAAATTCTGTTATTTTTTTAGGTGCTGATAGTGGTATGATGCATTTATCTGTTTCTACTAATACAACTACAGTTGGCTTTTTTAACGTTACAAATCCCAATTTGTATGGTCCATATGGCGATAAAAATCAATCAATAAATACAAATTCAACACCAATAAATGAAATTATGGAAAAAATTAAGAGATTAATACGTTAAGCTTTAAGCAGACTAAAAAAAAACAGACAAATCAATATAAAAGCTACAATGCCAAACGCTAAACTAAAGCATTATTTACAATTACATTTATTGGTTTTTATTGCTGGCTTCACGGCAATTCTTGGAGAACTCATTACCATAGGTTCATTAGAATTGGTTTGGTATAGAATGGCAATCGCAGGTGTGCTTATGTTCATTTACATTAAAATAATAAAGCTTAATATAAAAATTACCACTAAAGCTTTTTTGCAATTTTCAGCTGCTGGTATCATTATCGCACTACATTGGATTACTTTTTTTGAAGCTATTAATCAAGCAAATATATCTATAGCGTTAGCTATGTTTTCTTCAGGTGCATTTTTTGCCTCTTTTATCGAACCTATTTTTTTTAAACGTCGCCTACTTGCTTATGAAATTATGTTCGGGCTTATTGTAATACTTGGAGTATTCCTAATCACTAGCAGTGAAATGGGTTATATTAATGGTATAATATTAGGATTATCGTCTGCTTTATTTTCAACGTTATTTGCAGTTATAAATGGTCGTTTTATTGAACGCTATAGTGCTACAGTTATTTCTTTTTATGAATTTATAAGCGGTGTTGTTTTTCTCACTATATTCATTCTTGCTACAGAAAAAAAATTCAATGCAGAGTTCTTTACTATGTCAAATTCTGATTGGGTTTATATTTTTGTCTTAGCTTCAGTCTGTACAGCTTATGCTTTCATTGTTGCAGTTAAAGTTATGCGTTATATTAGTCCTTTTACTGTAATTTTAAGCTATAATTTAGAACCG
The DNA here is from genome assembly GCF_963975125.1 of uncultured Winogradskyella sp. Classification (GTDB taxonomy): domain Bacteria; phylum Bacteroidota; class Bacteroidia; order Flavobacteriales; family Flavobacteriaceae; genus Winogradskyella. The sequence goes on from NZ_CAXBGB010000050.1 coordinate 6,912, forward strand.
ATTTATGGCATTGCTTTGGCGTTAGTTTTATTTCCTGAAACAGAAAAAATGTCATCACAATTTTATATAGGTGCTATTCTCATTTTGTTAACTGTTTTATTTGATGCCATATTTAAAAACTATAAAAGAAGAAAAACAAAACAATCAGCATAACAATTAAAGTTTTTTTTGCTAAAGTCTATTTTTGTAATCGGTCTAATAGAACCTACTTTTATAGGAATAGTTATAAAAATTAAATTAGAATACGTAGGTTTGCAGTAACTAACTAAACAAAAAATTAACTTCAAATTGTATGGAATATTTAGAGTTTGAAATACCAATAAAAGAGCTAGAAGATCAGCTAAATAAGTGTCAGATTATAGGAAAAGAAAGTGATGTTGATGTAACAGAAACCTGTAAACAGATAGAGAAGAAATTAGCAGAAACTAAAAAAGAGATATATAAAAATCTTTCGGCTTGGCAACGTGTTCAGTTATCTCGCCATCCTAACAGACCATATACGTTAGACCATATTAAATCACTTTGTGGTGAATCTTTTTTAGAATTGCATGGAGATAGAAATGTAAAAGATGATAAAGCTATGATTGGTGGCTTAGGTAAAATTGGTGATCAATCCTATATGTTTATTGGTCAGCAAAAAGGCTTTAATACCAAAACAAGACAGTATCGTAATTTTGGAATGTCTAATCCTGAAGGTTATCGTAAAGCCTTGCGTTTAATGAAATCTGCTGAGAAATTTGGTGTCCCTGTTGTAACTTTAATTGATACACCAGGCGCATATCCTGGCTTAGAAGCAGAAGAACGTGGGCAAGGTGAGGCAATTGCAAGAAACATATTAGAAATGTCTCGCTTAAAAGTGCCTATTATTACGATTATTATTGGTGAAGGTGCTTCAGGTGGTGCCTTAGGTATTGGTGTAGGTGATCGTGTAATGATGCTAGAAAATACTTGGTATTCAGTAATTTCACCAGAATCTTGTTCTTCAATTTTATGGAGAAGTTGGGAATACAAGGAACAAGCAGCTGAGGCTCTTAAACTTACAGCTAAAGACATGAAACGTATGAAGTTAGTGGATCAGATTATAAAAGAACCAATAGGCGGAGCGCATACCGATAGAGAAAAAACATTTTTAGCTGTTAGAGAAGCTATCATTAAATCTTATGAAGAGCTTAAAAACTTATCACCAATAGATTTAGTGAAACAACGTATGGATAAATACGATGAAATGGGAGTCTATAAAGACTAAATCCACTAAGCATAGGCAACTAAAAAAAACTGTAGTAAAGACTCCAGTTTTTTTTTTACGCTATTAACAATATATTAGAGTTATTAACAGTTAGATTGTTAACGAAGTGTTGAGATTGTAAAATGCTCAAAATGCAGTTCGTCGATAGTATTTTGCTACTTTTGTTACTTATGAAACAACCCAACCCAATACAAGGATATAAAGTTGATAAAAGCACAATCATTAGCTTAGAAAAGGGAAAAATACCACCTCAAGCAATTGATTTAGAGGAGGTTGTTCTTGGAGCAATGATGATTGATAAAAAAGGTGTAGATGAGGTTATTGATATTTTAAGCCCTGAAGCTTTTTATAGAGATGGACATAAACATATTTTTGAAGCTATTTTTAAATTGTTTGAAAACAGTGAGCCTGTCGACTTATTAACCGTTTCTAGTCAACTTAAAAAAGATGAGAAATTAGATTTGGTTGGAGGAGATTTTTACCTCATTTCATTGACACAACGAGTATCTTCTTCTGCACATATTGAGTTTCATGCACGTATTATTCTACAAAAATATATTCAGCGTAGTTTAATTAAAATTTCTAATGAGATAATTGAAGAAGCTTACGATGAAACTAAAGATGTTTTTGATCTTTTAGATCATGCAGAAGCCAAGTTGTATGAAGTTACTCAAGGTAACGTTAAAAAGTCAACAGAGTCAGCTCAAAGTTTGGTAATACAAGCGAAGAAAAAAATTGAAGAAATTTCTAACAAAGAGGGAATGAGTGGGATCCCTTCAGGTTTCGATAAGCTAGATAGGCTTACTTCTGGCTGGCAACCATCCGATTTAGTTATAGTAGCTGCACGTCCTGGTATGGGTAAAACAGCTTTTACACTAACTATGGCTCGTAATGTTGCAGTAAATAGTAATATACCTGTTGCTTTTTTCTCTTTAGAGATGTCTTCTGTACAACTTATTACACGTTTAATTTCTAGTGAAACAGGGTTGTCTTCAGAAAAATTAAGGACAGGGAAGTTAGAAAAACATGAATGGGAACAACTCAATGTTAAAGTGAAAACTTTAGAAAAAGCACCTTTATTTATTGATGACACACCTTCACTTTCTATTTTCGATTTAAGAGCAAAGGCTAGACGTTTAGCGTCTCAGTATGGCATTAAGATGATAATGATTGACTATTTGCAATTAATGACTGCAGGCGGAAGCCAAAAAGGAGGTAATAGAGAACAAGAAATATCAACAATTTCTCGTAATCTTAAAGCCTTGGCTAAAGAATTGAGTATTCCTGTAATAGCATTATCACAATTGTCGCGTGCAGTAGAAACTCGTGGTGGAAGTAAACGACCATTATTATCCGATTTACGTGAATCTGGTGCAATTGAGCAAGATGCAGATATTGTATCATTTATTTACAGACCAGAATATTATAAAATTGACGAATGGGATGATGAAGAACGTTCACCAACAGAAGGTCAAGGTGAATTTATTGTGGCTAAACACAGAAATGGTGGTTTAGAAAGTATAAGGTTGAAATTTATTGGTCACTTAGGTAAGTTTGATAACTTGGATGATTTTGATACACCTTTTGGTGAGTTCCATTCTAAAATGAATGCAGCTGCGAATGATGATACCTTTAAGCCAGACAATTTCCCTTCACCTTCAGATGCTTTTGATGGACCAGAAGATGATGGAGTTCCTTTTTAACAGCCTTTTATAGAGTTGAATTGAGTTGAAACAGTTTTTTGAGTTATCTTTACATTCTGCTATTTAAAAGAATATTACCTCATGTTAGACCAAAGAAGAACGACAAATATATTGTTGTTAATCATAGTTATACCTTTAGTATTTTATTTACTTAAAATACTTTCATTCATATTTATTCCATTAATATTTTCAATGTTTATTGCATTGTTGTTTTTACCAATAATGAGATGGTTAGGTCGTAGAAAAGTACCAAAATTTGTAAGTATAGTTTTAGTACTTCTTTTAGTCGCTGGTGGTTTAAAAATTGGTGTAGAATTAATTCAATTGTCAAGTAAACAGATTTTAGCTAGTAATACAGGATTTTTCTCAAAAGCTGAAGTGAAATTAGTAGATCTTAAAAGTTATCTGTCCGATAGTTTTGGTATAGAACTTGAACAGGATAAAAATTTCTTATCACAGTTTTTTCAAAAGGAAAACCTTGGAACCACTATTGGTTTCTTAAGAACATTTTTAACCACTCTATTAATGACTGCTTTCTTTGTGGTTCTTTGGTTGGCAGAATCCATTAATGTCCATAAACTTCTTAATAGTACGTTGCTAAAGCGGAAGCACACATCGATAAAAGCTTTTATGAAGATCGAAAAAGATCTTATTAAATTTATAAAAGTGAAGTTTTTGGTAAGTGCCCTAACAGGATTGTTCACAGGGTTAATGTGTGTTTTCTTTGATGTCAGCTTTCCAATTTTTTGGGGATTATTTGCGTTTGCCATCAATTTTGTACAAATGGTAGGCTCTTTTATATCTGTAATTTTACTTTCAATTTTTGCGTTTGTGGAATTAGACCCAACAGGTACACTTTTCTTTTTTGTAATGTCTATTACTTTAGTACAAGTGGTATTTGGTGCTATTTTAGAACCAGTTTTTATGGGAAAATCTTTTTCTATAAATATCATTGCGGTTTTAGTTATGCTTATGTTTTGGGGTTTTTTATGGGGAATTCCGGGTTTAATTATGGCAATTCCGATTACTGTTTTTATTAAAATTATTTTAGAACAATTTCCTAGCACTAAAGTTATTGCCAATTTACTTTCGGGTAATGAAACAACTTTACAATAGTATTAAACTTTAAATTTTTAGTCTTAAAAGAATTATAATTTTGAATGAGGCAGAATAAAAATTGATTATATTTCGTTCTAAATCTGCGAGCTTGAAAAATCTTCTTGTTATAATTTTCTCCTTGTTCTTAAGCACAAACGCTTATGCGTCCTATATTCTCATACCAATGGATGCAGAATCACAGGAGAATCATCTTAAGGCTTATGGAGTTACATATTGGACTTTAGAGCGAGAGCTTAAAGTGAAATGGTTATTAAATTATAGAGGAGGTTCTTTTTTACTGCCAGATGCAGATATTATACAGCGCGAATGTCAAATAAGAGGAGTGTCCTTTGAAGTGATATCTGATTCTAAAGCTGCAAAGATACTCCAAGGTATTAGTAGTCCAGCAGTAAACCAGGAAGCTATAGTTTTAGAAAAAGCACCAAAAATAGCAGTATATACTCCTTATGGCAAACAACCTTGGGATGATGCTGTAACAATGGTATTAACTTACGCTGAAATTCCTTATGAGACTATATATGATGAAGAAGTCTTAAAAGACGAACTATTATTATATGACTGGTTACATTTACATCACGAAGATTTTACAGGTCAATATGGTAAGTTTTATAAGACCTATCGTTCTGCGGCTTGGTATATAGAAGAAAAGAAGAATGCAGAAGAATTAGCACAGCGACTAGGTTATAGTAAAGTGTCTGATGCTAAATTAGATGTAGCGCTAAAAATTCGAGATTATGTTGTTGGAGGTGGTTTTATGTTTGCAATGTGTTCTGCTACAGATAGTTTTGACATTGCGCTTTCTGCGGAAAATGTAGATATTTGCGAACCTATGTTTGATGGTGATGGAAGTGATCCAGGATATCAGAATAAAATAGACTATACTAATACTTTCGCTTTTAAGGATTACATCTTAGAACGCAGCCCAAATATTTATGAATTTTCTTCTATAGATATGACTCAAAAGCGTCAGATACCTTATACCACAGATTATTTTTCTTTAATGGAGTATTCTGCAAAATGGGATCCAATACCAACAATGTTAACTCAAAACCATACGGCATTAGTAAAAGGTTTTATGGGACAAACTACGTCATTTACAAGAGATCAAATTAAGTCAAATGTTTTGGTTATGGGAGAAAATAGAACCAATGGTGAGGCCAAATATATTCATGGAATAAAAGGAAAAGGCTTCTTTACTTTTTATGGAGGTCATGATCCCGAAGATTATACGCATCGTGTAGGTGACCCAAAAACAGAACTAGATCTTCATCCAACTTCTCCTGGTTATAGACTTATTTTAAATAACGTTTTATTTCCCGCGGCTAAAAAGAAGAAGCAGAAGACTTAATATTAGTTAGTAGTATAAAATTTCTACATAAAAGTTTGAATTATTAGGATCTGGATTGCGATCTACTACAACTGCCTTTGTTCTATTTCTAAACCCTTGTTCATTTTGATAATTAACGTTTCCTACTTTGTTTTTCCTACTATAGGTCGTATAATTTCGTGTTCCAACTAACTTTACAACATCACCGATTTTTGGTTCAGAATCTTTTAATTCAGGTAAAGAATCTATCATATTAGTTTTTGTTTCTTTATCTAATCTATAAATGATTTCAACTGTTTTTCTTCCGCTACTATTTCCACTTTTATAATTTCCTGCATTATTTTTTGAGCCTACAAAAAGCCATCCGTCAAATCCGACAGCACCATCGTTGTTTTCCAATTTTTTAACAGCTTTGTCAATATATTCAGATTTGTCAATTCCCCAATTATTTGTAATAAAATTTATATAGGCTTCTACTGTGTTTTCTTCTTTAACAGCGTCCCAATATTCTTGAGGACGTAAGCTGTTTTTTAATTTGACTAAAGTTTTTGCTTCTTCTTTATAAACCGAATCTAGATCTTTATAAAGTTTAGAATTAAGAATATCTCCCTTAGAAATTTGTAAATCTTTTTTTGCTAATGCTGATTGATAATATAAAACAGCAGCCATAAAGGCAAGTATAACTACCACAAAACTAATATAAAGACCTCTATTTTGTTTATCTTTTTTTTCTATTTCTTGTATTTTTTCGTCAATGCGTTTCATTTTATAAAAGGTTTAGATGGCTATTAATGCGTAAAATTCTTGATTGATTTCTTCAATTTCTTTATCAGACATTTTATTTATAATCCTAATTAGACGTTGTCTTTTTACTTTAAAAAGATCTAATAGAGCAAGATTTCTATTACGTCTTCTCGCTTTAGCATAAGGCTTATATGCAAGAAATAAACAGATGCTCGATCCAGCTAAAACTATCAAAAGAAGTAAACTATTGCGATCTTGAATTATGTTCTCTGTATTAATACTAAAGGTTAACCCAAGAACAGTTTTCATAATAAAAAATAAGGCGATTACTAATAAGGTAACGATACCTGCAGTTTGCCATTCTTTTATCATTGACTTTTTATGAAACGAAACTGCTTTTTCAATTTCTTCCTCAGATATCATATAATCTATAAGCTTGTTCTCCTTTGCTTTTGCTTCTGATTCTTTAACGTCATCAAGGATTGTTTCTTCTTCTGCTTTATTGGTTACTAATTTGGTTTTTAAATTCACAAATTTTGGTACTTCAGCCAAATCAATATCCAATGCCTTTAAAACGCGCTCCATTGCTTTGCTGGGTGCCGCAATAAAATCAGCATATTGCATCCGTTTCCATCTCATTGGGAGAACACATTGTTCAATTAAAATAGGAATTATTTTCTTTTTATATTCTTTAGCAATATGTACTTCATCTTGAACATTTTCTGATGATGCAGCTGGTTTTGATATTAATAAAAGCAAGGTTGTTGCTGTATCTAATGCATCATCGATTGAACTGTCCCAGTTTGTACCTAAATCTATTCCATGTTGGTCTATCCATACTGTCGATCCGAGCCGCTCCAACTCTTCTGCTAGAGCTTTTGCAAATTCAACATCACGACTGGAGTAACTAACAAAAATATTGTTTTCTGTCATTTGTGAGGGATTTAGTTTGTAGGAATATTAAAGGGAATGTTAATATACTAATTATTTTTACAATATGTTAAATTTTATAACTATTTCGTAATCAATGTTATTGCTTTTAAAATTAGATGTTATGCTAAATAAAATTACTGCTTAGCTTAAAAGTCTTGCTTTTAAAAATTGTGTAAATTCATTATTCTCCTTATTAGTTAATGCCACATAACCAGCATAAGCATTAGTATGCATAGATAATTTTTCTCTGATACTAATACCTTCTGACGCTTTTATATAATACTCTTTAGAAATTTCTAAATTTTCTAGGTACATATTTGCTTCAGCAACAGTTGCATATTTCCAAATATTATCTCTACAATGTTCTGTAGCTTCTAATGCTTGTTTTGCGTATTTCAGCATTTTAGATTCTCCTCCTTCTGGGTCAGTAACAATGCTTAAAAATGCTAGGTTTATGGAATGATAATAAACTTGACTGTAATCTTCATTTTCAACAGAAATTTTGAGAGCCTTGCCATAATATTCATGTGCCAGTTCACTAGATTTTCCTGTAGATGCTTTGAGATAATCACGCTTATGTCTCCCTCCTAAGATCCCCATTAAATCAGTATTATTTTGTGCAATGGGATGGTTATTTAAAATTTTATAAACTTCATCTTTGCGTTCAAGCCCTTCCAACGCAAAAATTAATTGAGTTAAACCTCTTTTATCAAGATCATCTTTTTTAGGTAGTAGTTCTTTTACAACAGAGTCATATTTTCCGAGTGTTAAATTAATTTCTTCTTTATTGGTATATTGATTAAAGAATTTACTTCCTGTTAGTGTGTTTAAAATTAATAAATAAGCATCATCTTTTTCATCTTCTGGTTTTACCATGGATAAGTGTTTCCCATCTACAACCTCACAATGCTCTTCAGCGAATGGAATATGACAAGAATCTTTTGATACATATTCATCATTAGATGAGGCTGCTACTTTTAGTTTAAAAGGATATTTATCATTAAATGTTTCTTTCCATTCTCTGCGTAAAGATTTTATGTAATCACCTTCACTACTCATTTCGCTATATTTTTTGTTCCATTGTTTCGTTAAAATTTCTGGAGAAATTCCATTACTGGGAGTTCCGAACATAATAAGGTGAGTTATTCTATTCCTGTTTTCTTTGTCTAAGCCTAAAATAACTTTTTGAGCAACGAGTCCTCCTAAACTATGCGCTACGATTGCTATACGATCGTAGTTTTTTAATTTGAATTTTATAGATGTTTTTAAGTAACCAGCTATTTTATCTACATCGAGAATAGCTCCCCAAATATCTTTTCCTAATTTGGGTTGTACAATAGGTGAATAGCCTAAAGGTTTCATTGCCCAACCATCAAAATTAGAATCGGATTGTAGCAATTTTGGAATATTTCCAAAGGTATCTTTGGATTCACCTGAAAAGCCATGAAGAAAAAGCAATAGATTGTTACCTTCAGACCTTTCCCAAGATTCTGTACTATCACTTTTTGAAACAATTTTAACTGTTTCTTCAACTGAAGCAGGAAATTTTTTGGTAGATACTTTGTTTTTGAATTCTTCTGGGATATAACAAATTGCAAAATCAGTACTCATCTGCAAATTCGCATAAGGCATTTGCATTTTGTCCGTCATTATTTTGTTTGTATCTATTGCTTTTAGTTCTAAGAATTTCTTTGGAGTTCTCTCAAAGACGTAATTGGCAGTTTCAACTGTTCTAACATATTCATCAACTAAAAAATGCTTTTGCTTTAAATGTTCTGCTTTAAAAGCCTCTATAAGGCTTGCGGTGAAAATACTGCAATTCCCAGTTGCCCAAGAATGCTCATGTCCTTGGGAGGAAGCCATAATAACCATACCTTTTTCGTCATCAATTTCTTGGGCTATTCCTTCTAATGTTGAAGCGCTTTTAGCAATCGTTTCTTGTGTATTATCTGAAACAGCTAGTGAAATTGTCTCATCTTTTTTACCATCGAAAAAAGAACCTGCATGACAGCAATCAAAAAGGACAAACATTCTTTTCGATTTCATTTGACTAAGCTTTTCTCTTAAATCTTTACCGAAAATTAAATTTTCGTTTGAAGCTCCATAAGGTAATAAATAGGAACGGTCTTTATGATAACCTCCATGACCTGAATAAAAAAGCAGAAATGAGGAATTTGCATCTATTTTTTTGATATAATTATCTAAGGCATCAATAATGTTTGTTGTTGTGGCCTCTTTATCTAAAATAAGTGTAATATTCTCTTTCTTATATCCACATAATGCTTCATTGGAGAGCACATCATAAATAGCTTTTGCATCTTTTATGAAAATATCTGTTTTTTGTTGATTATCCACTCCAATAATCAATGCATAAGCGTTATTAAGTGTTCTCATAATTAAGTTTAAAAGGATATATTATTAAATAATTTTTTCATTTGACTAACTTGATTATGAGTTGCTTTCGATGAATTTAGCCCTATAGTATTCAGTTCTATTAGTGTCTTTAGCTTTTTTGAGGTATGACTTTCTATTATGTTGTGGTCTTCCAAATCACTAGTTAATGCAAAGTTTGAGTAGCCAGTAGAACTAATTCCATTTTGCGTTGCAATATCTTTTAGTTTCTGATTAATAGCATCCTGTAATTCAATTAGCTCTTGATAAGGTGATTCAGCATAGCTCCTTTTTGGGACTATTTCTTCTCCGCTTTTGGGAATAATCGTTTCTCCACTTTTTGGAATGATATTTCCTCCTTCTTTAGGAATGATATTTCCTTCACTTTTTGACAAAATTGCGGTGCTTCCTATACCTATTAATTTCGTTGCATCCTGAAGCTTATCTTCGATTAACACTTCTACACCTTGCGCACTAACCTTTGCTGATTTAAACCTATCGATAATACTTGCAATCTGTTTTTTAAACAAAAAGAGACTTGCAATTAAGGTTATTGGCCATATTATAATATCCAAGAGGCCAACAATGTTTTCCATTTGTGTTGGTTCTTTTGCTATTTCTTCAGCTTGTTTTATTATTGCATCAGCTTTTTTTACTATTTCTTCTATTTTTTGCAAAGAATCTGCTACTTGTAGAAATTTTATCATTGTGTTTTATTTTTCCAGTAGTTCATAATTCGGTTTATGAATTCAGGGCTTTCTTTAATTGTTTTAAAATGTGGATCGTTTTGAAATGTTAATGGAGTGTAATTATAACCTTGTGCAACTGCTTTTAAGAGAGATTTTAGAGCTACGTCTTTTTCTCCTAGAGTAGCATAATATTGTGCCCAACCATAATCAACTGCACCAAACCGATAATCCGTGTTTAGATTATTTAATTTTTCAATATATGTTTTTGCTTTTTCAGAACTCCCGTTCTTAAAGTAACTTATCGCTAAACGAACAATAATGTCTATGTCGTTTTTGTTACTGTCATACAATGATTTATACTGTTTTTGAGCATTTATATAATCTTTTTTAAAATAATAAATTTGAGCTAAATCAGAGGTATTTAAGGCTGGTGTTTTTCTTGAAATTATTTTATCGAAATATTGATTTGCTCTTTCACTTTGATTAGAATTTATTAATTGAACTCCGGCAAAACCTCTTAAATAATCTATATCTTGTGAAGAACTATTTAATGCATAATCAGATAGATATTCTTGGAGTTCTACATATTTACCTGATTTTACAAATGCACTGATTAATGGTCGTTTTAAGTAATTATCTTCAATTGTATTTGTAATTGGTGTTAGCGTTTCTATAACTTCTGTATAATTTCTTAATTCGACATCGGCAAGACTTTTCAAATAATACCTATAACCACAATTAGAACAATTTTCTAATATCATATCATCCATTGGTATTTCGTTATATATAGCTTCAATTTCTTCTGGGAGATTAACCTTTTGTAAAGCCATTGTCATTTGAGACATATTTGTTCCAATGTCTTTATAGGCCTTTTTATATTCTTCTTTATGGGTTCTGTATGCTTTGTCATTTTTACCTCTTAGTATAGACTCATAAAACAACATAATATTTTCTTGTCTTTCACTTAATTTCGATTTAACATTAATTAAAAGTCTTAATGAATCTGCAATTTTATACTGTTCCCTGTTATAATAAAAAGCAATCTTATGAATTTTAGGCTCAAAGAAATTTTGATCTGTTTCAATGGATTTATTTAATAATTCTAAATATAATTTCTTATTACCTTTATTACCTAGCGCATTTAAAAGATATTGATAAGCTTCATAATTTGGCGGTTCTTCTTCAATATAAGAGGAAACCAATTGATTATCTTCATTTTTTATGTAGCCTAAATTATCTTGTTTATCTACTGTAGATAAATAGCCTAGTATCTCTTGCTTCAATTTTTCAGCACAATCTAAAGGAGAATTTGGATCACAAATTATTGTTTCAAACGAAATCAATGTCTTATCAATTAAGCCATCCTTTATAGAGCCTTGGAGGAAAAGCTTATTATTTTCTTCATAATAGACACCTTCTATTACTTTATCGGGTTTAAAATAGTTTTTCAGTAAATTATTAAGGTCTGTGCCACCAACGTTAGTTTTTAATATACTTGTGTAATCATTTATTAATTTAGGTGAAATAACTTGACCAAGTTGATTTTCAGTAATACCATGGATAATCCAATTAGAAGCTATTCTGCCAACATTATTTAAATTATCATTGGTCGTGGTATTTTCAAATTCTAGAACTGCAATTTTATTGCTACTTTCAATTTCTTCTAAAGAAAAATTACTTTCAAAACTGTTTTTAATAATTAAGGTTATCGAAATTCCTGAAATTAGTCCAACAACAAATAAGGTCGAAAAATACATTTTTTGAAATGAACTTTTGTTGTAAGGTGTATTTGGGTCTTCAGTTTGCTGGATTTCATATTTAAGTAATTTATATTTCCATATATAATATATGTAAATTGGAAAGCCTATTAATAAAATTACAATAAGATATGTAATACTTTTTTTTGGAATTCCGATTGGTTCTACAATCAGAGCCAAAACTTGAAGAAGTACCCAACTAGACACAACATATATTGAAAGCATTTTAAATACTTCCTTTTTATGGCACTCTTTTAAAAACCCTTTTAGGTTCATTTTCAATCAATTAAGTTCCTAGGTTTTTTATATAACGGGGTAATAGCTTGTTAAATTTACATATTTTTATTAATATAGTAGATAATTAATTCTAAAAAGACTGTATTATGACTAAACAAGTACACAGTAAAGAAGGTAGTTCGATTATACCAAAAGAAGGTAGTTCGATTATACCAAAAGAAGGTGGCTCGATTATACCGAAGGAAGGTGGCTCGATTATACCAAAAGAAGGTGGCTCAATTATACCAAAAGAAGGTGGCTCGATTATACCAAAAGAAGGTGGCTCGATTATACCGAAGGAAGGTGGCTCGATTATACCAAAAGAAGGTGGCTCAATTATACCAAAAGAAGGTGGCTCGATTAAGCCAAAGTAAAATTGAATTGTTGTAAAACACAAAAGTAAGCCCTGATACAATTTCGCGAATTTCACATATTATATCCAAAAAATCCGACTCTTGCGAATCGGATTTTTTTAAGCGAAATGTTGTTATTAATTTGGCTAAAAGCCTTACTTAACTTTGTTTATTATAGCTTCAAAAGCATCTGGATGATTCATCGCTAAATCTGCAAGAACTTTGCGATTCAATTCAATTTTATTAGCTTTTAATTTACCCATAAATTTTGAATAGCTCATTCCATGTAGTCTTGCACCTGCATTAATACGCATAATCCACAACGCACGAAATGTTCTCTTTTTTACTCTACGGTCTCTGTACGAATATTGCATCGCTTTGTCAACCGCATTCTTTGCTACTGTCCAAACGTTTTTACGTCTTCCAAAGTAACCTTTTGCTTGCTTAAGAACCTTTTTTCTTCTGGCTCTCTTCGCTACTGAATTTACTGATCTTGGCATTTTTTAATTGTTTTTTTGTAGTTGGCGACCTAATAGGTACTTGCTAAATAATTTTGCCTAACTCCAGGGTTTATAAATTGTTTCACCGATTAAAACAGTATTACTTTAAACGTAACATTGTTTTAATATTGTTCTCATCTGATTTATGTACTAAACCATCATGAGTTAACTTAAGCTTACGCTTTTTAGATTTTTTTGTCAATATATGACTCTTAAAAGCATGCTTTCTTTTAATCTTACCAGTGCCAGTTAGTTTGAAACGTTTCTTAGCACTCGATTTTGTTTTCATTTTAGGCATTTTCTCCTAGATTTAATTTACGTTTCGCTTATCTTTATATGCTAAATTTTTTTCAGCATCTTTTTTATTTTTTCTTTGGAGAGATAAACATAATCATACGTTTACCTTCCAATTTTGGCATTTGTTCAACTTTGCCATATTCTTCAAGATCTTGGGCTAATCTTAATAATAAGATTTGTCCTTGTTCTTTAAAGACAATTGAACGTCCTTTAAAGAATACAAAAGCTTTTAGCTTTGCACCATCTTTTAAAAACTTCTCAGCATGTTTTTTCTTAAACTCATAATCATGATCATCGGTTTGCGGACCAAATCGAATCTCTTTAACAACCACTTTAGTTGCTTTAGATTTTAAGGCTTTATCTCTTTTCTTTTGTTCGTAAAGGAATTTTTTATAATCCATTACTTTACAAACAGGAGGTGTCGCATTTGGCGAAATCTCTACAAGATCTAACCCTTGTTCATCTGCTATGCCGAGAGCTTGTTTAGTAGGATATACACCTATCTCCACATTATCTCCAACAAGTCGAACTTCTTCAGCTCTAATCTTAGAATTAATTTTATGCTGATCCTCTTGGACCACACGTCTATTATAACTCTTTCTTCTACGTATTGCTATGACTTATGTATTTAAATTAAACGTTATTTATTTAAAAGTTTTTAAACTTTTATTTACTCTTTCTTTTACAATATCTACAAAGTCTTCTACAGTTATTGTGCCAAGGTCTTTACCACCATGTTCGCGCACAGTTATTGTATTGTCTTTTTCTTCTTGCTCACCAACGATAATCATAAACGGAAATTTCTGTATTTCAGCTTCACGAATTTTCTTACCTACAGTTTCATTCCTGTTGTCTGCGAGGGCGCGAATTTCGTCATTTTCTAGCAAATTTAAAACTTTTTCGGTGTATTTTTCAAATTTCTCACTTATAGATAGTACAATTGCTTGTTCTGGCATTAACCAAAGCGGGAAGTTTCCACCGGTATGTTCTAGTAATATAGCAACAAAACGCTCCATACTTCCAAAAGGTGCACGATGAATCATAACAGGTCTGTGCATCTCATTATCACTCCCTTTATAGGTTAAATCAAAACGCTCAGGCAGGTTGTAATCTACTTGAATTGTACCTAATTGCCATTGACGTCCTAAAGCATCTTTCACCATAAAGTCTAACTTAGGGCCATAAAAAGCAGCTTCTCCAGTTTCTACAACATAATTTAGACCTTTATCTATAGCAGCATTTAGAATGGCATCCTCAGCTTTTTTCCAGTTTTCATCGCTTCCAATATATTTTTCTGGTTTTTCAGGATCCCTTAAAGATACTTGAGCAGTAAAGTTTTCAAAACCTAGTGAACCAAAAACATATAATACTAAATCAATGACATCTTTAAATTCTTTATCTAATTGATCAGGAGTACAGAAAATGTGTGCATCATCTTGAGTGAAACCCCTAACACGAGTTAAACCATGCAATTCACCACTCTGCTCATATCGATAAACTGTTCCAAATTCTGCATAACGTTTTGGTAATTCTTTATAAGAAAAAGGTTTGCTATTGTATATCTCGCAATGATGAGGACAATTCATTGGTTTTAATAAAAACTCTTCTCCTTCAGATGGTGTGGTTATTGGTTGAAAACTATCTTCTCCATATTTAGCATAATGACCAGAAGTAACATATAATTCTTTACTTCCAATATGTGGTGTCACTACCATTTCATAGCCTGCCTTTTTTTGGGCGGCTTTTAAAAAGTTTTCCAAACGCTCACGTAAAGCAGCTCCTTTTGGTAACCACAATGGTAATCCTTGCCCAACTTTTTGAGAAAAAGTAAAAAGCTCAAGTTCTTTTCCCAGTTTTCTATGATCACGTTTTTTTGCTTCTTCTAAAAGATGTAAATATTCGGTAAGCTCTTTTTGTTTAGGAAATGAAACACCATAAACTCTAGTCAGTTGTTTATTGTTTTCATCACCTTTATAATAAGCACCAGCTACGCTCAATATTTTTACAGCTTTTATAATACCTGTATTTGGAATATGACCACCACGACATAAATCTGTAAAAGAAGAGTGGTCGCAGAAACTAATCGTACCATCTTCAAGTTTTTCAATTAAATCAACTTTATAGTCGTTTTTACCTTTATAATAGGATATGGCTTCTGCTTTAGAAACAGTACGCATTTTAAAGTCGTGTTTGCCACGGGCAATCTCTATAATTTTAGTTTCAATCTCCTTAAAGTCTTTTTCAGAAATTGTACCTTCTCCTAATTCAACATCATAATAAAACCCATTATCAATAGCAGGACCTACCCAAAGTTTTACTCCTGGATATAGTTCTTCTAAAGCTTGAGCTAAAACGTGAGCAGAAGAATGCCAAAACGCTTTCTTACCAGCATCATCTCTAAATGTATATAAAGTAAGACTACCATCTGTGGTCAATGGAGTGGTGGTTTCAACAACTGTGTCATTGAATTTTGCTGAGATAACATTACGAGCAAATCCCTCGCTAATATCTACAGCCACTTCATAAGGAGTCACATCTTTCTCAAAAGATCTAACCGAACCATCAGGTAGAGTAATTTTAATCATTATATATAGTATAAATTTTAGCCCACAAAGATATACCTATATATATTATAGACAAAGTGAAGTTTCTATTAAATATTAAAAACGATTCACTTATGCTTAGAAGGGT
>NZ_CAXBGB010000051.1:0-22850 GCF_963975125.1 uncultured Winogradskyella sp.
CATGAATCACACAAATAAAATGCTAAGAGACGATGCTCTCAAAGGAAAAACAATTGTAGTAACAGGCGGAGGAAGCGGCTTAGGCAAAGCTATGACGAGATACTTCTTAGAACTTGGTGCAAATGTTGCCATTTCATCTCGTGACATAGATAAGCTTAAGAACACAGCCAAGGAATTAGAAGCAGAAACTGGTGGCACATGTTTACCATTACAGTGTGATGTGCGTGAGTTTCATCAGGTAGAAGCTATGCGCCAAGTTGTTGTAGAAAAATTTGGCAAAGTGGATGTCTTACTAAATAATGCTGCCGGAAATTTCATCTCACCTACAGAACGTTTGTCGCCAAGAGCCTTTGATGTGATTATAGATATTGTTCTAAAAGGTACAAAAAACTGTATGCTAGCTTTTGGAAAACATTGGATAGACACTAAACAAACCAATACCAACGTCTTAAGTATCGTAACGACTTATGCTTGGACAGGTTCTGGTTACGTTGTACCAAGTGCAGCAGCTAAAGCTGGAGTTTTGGCCATGACTCGAAGTCTTGCTGTAGAATGGGCAAAATACGGAATGCGATTTAATGCTATTGCTCCAGGACCATTCCCAACTAAAGGAGCTTGGGATCGTTTAATGCCTGGTGATCTTAAAGAAAAATTTGATATGGCTAAAAAAGTACCGTTACAACGTGTTGGTGAGCATCAAGAATTAGCCAATTTAGCAGCTTATTTAGTGTCTGACTTTTCAGCCTATATGAATGGTGAAGTTGTGACTATAGATGGTGGTGAATGGCTTAAAGGTGCAGGTGAATTCAATATGTTATCAGAAGTTAGTGAAAATCAATGGGACGATTTAGAAAAAATGATTCGAACTAAAAAGAATAAATAAACGTTCTGCATTTTATTGGTACTCAATTGATTTTGAATACGTCAGTTCGAGTGATTTTTGATAAAAATCGTATCGAGAACCTATTTTATAACATAAATTTCTTGTTCTCGATACAAATTTCAGGCTATCAAAGCCTAAAATTCACTCGAATAGACGAAATTTAATCAAATGCACAACGGATTAAATAATTACCTCTTACCTATTCTCATAAAATTTATCTGAGCTTAAGCATAATATTCAACTAAAAATTTAGTTAAAGTATTGTTATTTCTTTTATTCTTAATGTTTTATATTTAGATTAGAGGAATTTTCTTATAAACAGTTATTATAATTTTTAAAACCATCAATCTATGAAAACAAAACTTTCTCAAATGCTTCGAACACTTTTTGTTTGTTGTTTGCTAATTACATTATCAACAAATGCACAAACCAAAACTTTAGAAAAGCAAACTACTGGCTCAGTCTCTTCAGACTTATTACCAACAACTTCAGATGTAAAAATTGGTAAACTATCTAACGGACTTACCTATTACATACAGAATAATGGTAAACCAGAAGACAAAGTAGAATTACGTTTGGCTATAAAAGCCGGTTCTATTTTAGAAACCGAAGACCAACTAGGTTTAGCGCATTTTATGGAGCACATGAACTTTAATGGTACCACCAATTTTAAGAAAAACGAATTGGTAGATTACTTGCAAAGTATTGGTGTAGAATTTGGTGCAGACTTAAATGCCTACACAGGTTTTGACCAAACGGTTTATATTCTCCCAATTCCAAGTGACGATCCAGAAAAATTAGATAAAGGCTTTCAAATTTTACAAGATTGGGCTGGTAATGCATTACTTACTGAACAAGATATTGATGATGAACGTGGCGTTGTTATTGAAGAATACAGAACACGACTTGGTGCCGCAACCAGAATGCAATCTAAGTATTTAGATAAAATCGCTTACAAATCTAAATATGCAGATCGCTTACCAATTGGTACAAAAGAAAACTTAGAAACCTTCAAATATGAAAGTGTAAGAAACTTTCAAAAAGACTGGTATCGTCCTAACCTAATGGCAGTAATTGCTGTTGGTGACCTAGATGTAGAAACACTTGAAAAGAAAATAATAGAAAATTTTAGCGATCTAAAAAACCCTGAGAATCCAAAACCAAGAGAGGAATTTGGATCCGAAAATCATGAAGG
Source organism: uncultured Winogradskyella sp. (assembly GCF_963975125.1). Classification (GTDB taxonomy): domain Bacteria; phylum Bacteroidota; class Bacteroidia; order Flavobacteriales; family Flavobacteriaceae; genus Winogradskyella. The sequence goes on from NZ_CAXBGB010000051.1 coordinate 2,079, forward strand.
TACTTTTGTAGCTATTGAATGGGATGAAGAAGCTACAGGCAGCCAAGTTCAAATTTATTACAAGGATAAAGGTAAAAAGAAGAAAACAAAAACTGTAGAAGACTATAGAGACAATGTTGTTGAAGGCCTTTTTGACCAAATGATAAACAACAGACTTAGCGAATTTAGTAATAAACCAAACCCACCATTTATTTATGGTTTTTCATACAAAGGTGGTATTATAGGTAACAAAGATGCCTATCAATCTTTTGCTCAAACTAATGAAACAGGTCAGTTAGACGCATTAAAAACACTATTAGAAGAAAATGAACGTGTAAAACGTTATGGTTTTAAAGCTTCAGAATTAAAACGCGCGAAGAAAGATTATTTAGCAAGATTAGAACGTTCGTTTAAAAATAAGGGTAAGGAAGAATCTGGTAGAATTGTTCGTGGTTATATTCAGAATTTTTTACAAGAAAGCCCTATTCCTGGAATAGAATGGTCTTTCGAATATACACAATCAGAGTTACCAAATATAAAGCTAGAAGAAGTTAATGGTTTAATTGTCAATTTCTTACATGACGACAATAGGTTAGTTGTTCTTACAGGCCCAAAAAAGGAAGGTCTTAAAAAGGTGACAGAAAAAGAAGTCATTAACTTACTAGATAATATTAAAAAAGCAGACATTGCCGATTATGAAGATGAAGCAGTAAGAGAAAACCTAATGCCTGTAAAACCTAAAAAAGGAAGTATCGCTAGTGTAGAAGTTAATAATAAAGAAAAAATTAACGAAACAACAACAATTACCTTAAGTAATGGTGCAAAAATTATTTATAAGAAAACAGATTTTAAAAATGATGAAATCTTATTTGAAGCCTATAGTTATGGAGGTACATCATTGTACTCTGATGATGTTTTAAAAGAAACCGCAAGCGCTAACAGAGGTGTATTTGAAGCGAGTATTGATGGGCTCACCAAAAACGACATGACTAAATTAATGTCTGGTAAAATAGCACGAGTAAGCCCTTTTATTGGTGGTTTAAGCGAAGGTATGAGAGGATCTGCTTCACCTAAAGATTTTGAAACCATGTTTCAAATGATTCATTTGTACTTTACTAAATTAGATAAAGATCCTGAGGCTTTTGCTTCTTATATAAGTAAGCAGAAAGCCTTTTTAGGAAATATATTATCTAATCCTAATATATCGTTTTCAATTGCTTTAGGTAAGTTTTCTAATGAAGGGAACCCAAGATATACAGGCTTCCCAACTGAAGAAGATTTAGATAAAGCTAATTATGATTTAGCTTATGAAAAGTATAAAGAACGTTTTGCAAATGCAGGAGACTTTAATTTTTATTTTGTTGGTAATGTAGATGAGGATAAGATCGCTGAATATGCAGAGACCTATATTGCATCACTTCCAGGGAATACAGAACGAGAAATGTATAACGTATCATCTTTTAGGCCAAAATCTGGTGCTTATGAGTTTACGTATAATAAAGGCACTGAACCAAAAAGCCAGGTAAACCTTATTTATAGAGGTGAAGCAAAATATGATATTAAAGAAGCTAGAGCGATGAATGCTTTAGGAGAAATCTTAAGTATTAAATTGATCGAAAAATTAAGAGAAGAAGAAGGTGGTGTATATGGTGCTGGTGCAAGAGGCTCTATTAACAAAATGCCTTATGGTCGTTTTAGTTTTAGCATTTCATTTCCTTGTGCACCTGAAAATGTCGAAAAGTTATCTGCTGCAGCAATAGCAGAACTTAAAAAGATTGTAAACGATGGACCTACAGTAACAGATTTAGACAAAGTAAAGAAAGCTTTATTACTAACGAGAAAAGAACAACTAGAGCAAAACCGTTTTTGGTTGTCTGCTATTAAAAATGCAGATTATAATAAAAGTGATATTGATAATGTAATTAACTATGAAGCTAATGTAAATGCTTTAACAACAAAAGATATACATAATGTTGCTAAGAAATACTTAAGTGGTGGTTATATAAAAGCAGTATTATTACCAGAAGAATAGTAGATCTATTTATTCACAATTAGGCTAACTGAAAATTATAAAAATCAATATAAATTAGAATCTGAAACAAGTTCAGGTTAATAGCATTGGTTCTTTTCAGTTAGCCTATTTTTATGAAATCAATGTTAACAACTTCAATTTTCTATACTCATAAATAATTGTATTTTTACGATGAAATTATCATGCAATTTTATGATATCGAAAAGCTTGGCTTTTGCTTTTTGGCAAAAGCTTTTTTAAGTTTCATATTATATATAATATGAAGCGATAAAAAGATGAAGCGAACATGTAAAATAGAGGTTTGAATACATTAAAATATCCTAATAAATTCACATTCAAATAACCAAATCATTTAATGGGTAAAATCATTGCAATTGCTAATCAAAAAGGAGGTGTTGGTAAAACAACGACCTCTGTAAATTTAGCTGCTTCTTTAGGTGTACTAGAGAAGAAAGTACTACTTATAGATGCAGATCCTCAAGCCAATGCCAGTTCTGGTTTAGGGATTGATGTAGATGCTGTTGAGATCGGCTCATATCAGGTATTAGAACACACCAAACCTGCAAAGGACGCTATTATAACATCCAAAGCGCCTAACGTAGATATTATGCCTGCACATATCGATCTTGTCGCAATAGAAATTGAATTAGTAGATAAAGAAGAGCGTGAGTACATGCTTAAAAAAGCAATTTCGGAATTAAAATCTGAATACGACTATATATTAATTGATTGCGCTCCTTCGCTTGGTTTGTTAACATTAAACGCTTTAACTGCTGCTGATTCCGTAATTATTCCTATTCAATGCGAATATTTTGCACTAGAAGGTTTAGGCAAACTGTTAAATACTATTAAAAGTGTACAAAAAATACATAATGAAGCGTTAGATATCGAAGGACTATTGTTAACAATGTTCGATTCGCGCTTGCGTCTATCTAACCAAGTTGTAGAAGAGGTTCAGAAACATTTTACAGATATGGTTTTTGATACTATTATTCAACGAAACGTACGTTTAGGTGAAGCACCAAGTTATGGCGAAAGCATTATCAACTACGATGTAAGTAGCAAAGGTGCTGCAAACTATTTGAGCTTAGCCAAAGAGTTGATTAAAAAAAATGAATTGTAATGGCTAAGGCAACAAAAAAACAAGCATTAGGACGTGGGCTTTCGGCTTTGTTAAAAGACCCTCAAAACGATATTAACTCTGCTGAAGATAAAAATGCAGATAAAGTTGTTGGTAATATAGTTGAACTCGATGTTGAAAGTATCGAAGTAAATCCATTTCAGCCAAGAACAAATTTTAATGAAGAATCGCTTAGAGAACTCGCTTCTTCTATTCGCGAGCTTGGAGTAATTCAACCAATAACGGTTAGAAAATTAGCCTTCAACAAATACCAATTAGTTTCTGGCGAGCGTCGTTTTAGAGCTTCTAGATTAATAGGTTTAACTGCAATCCCAGCATATATAAGAATAGCAAACGACCAAGAGTCTTTAGAAATGGCTTTGGTTGAGAATATTCAACGCCAAGATTTAGACCCAATAGAAATTTCACTATCCTATCAACGTTTAATTGACGAAATACAACTGACACAAGAACAAATGAGTGAGCGTGTTGGTAAAAAACGTTCGACTATTGCCAATTATTTACGCTTATTAAAATTAGACCCAATCATTCAAACCGGAATGCGAGATGGATTTATTAGTATGGGACATGGTAGAGCTATGGTTAATATAGAAAGTCCGATAGACCAACTCGAAGTTTATGAAAAAGTTATCAGCAACAAACTATCTGTAAGAGCTACAGAGCAATTAGTTAAGAACTTAAATTCGACATCAGAACAAACATCGGACTCAGAATCTACAGGAATCCCAAAGTACATTAAAAAAGGGGTTAAAGAATTCTCAGAATACTTCGGACATAAAATAGACGTTAAAATAGCTAAGAATGGAAGTGGTAAGATTACGATACCTTTTCATTCTGAAGAAGATTTTAACCGAATTAAAAAATTAGTTCAACGTGCTAAATAAACGTTTATTTATTTTATACCTATGCTTTTTTTCGGCACTATATTCATTTTCTCAAAAGGATAAAGATAGTACGAGCATAGCCATAGACCAATCACCTATAGTAGCTAACGAGACATTGACTAAAAAAGCCATTGATCCGCTACGACCGTCTAAAGCAGCGTTTTATTCGGCTATCTTGCCAGGATTAGGACAAGCTTACAATAAAAAATATTGGAAAGTACCTATTGTTTGGGGAGCTATTGGAGCTGGTGTTTATTTCTATGTGAGGAATGATAAGCAATTTGATCGCTATAGAGATGCATACAAAAGACGTAAAGCTGGTTTTAAAGATGATGAATTTTATGGTCCTAATGAGACACCATCCATTTCAGATGATGGGCTTATTAGAGCACAGCAACAGTTTAGACGAAATAAAGAAGTGTCTCTTTTAGTGACCTTTGGTCTTTATGCCTTAAACATTATTGATGCCAATGTAGATGCGCATTTATTACAGTTTAATGTTGATGAAAATTTAAGCCTTAGTCCACACTATCAATACAACCAGTTGGAGAACACTTCGGATTTAGGATTAACATTAAATTTTAAATTTTAATATGAATATAGCTTTACTAGGTTATGGCAGAATGGGCAAAAGCATTGAAACTATTGCTTTACAACGCAATCATAGTATTACTCTAAAAGCGTCTGGTACTAATTCAGATTATGATTTTTTAAATACTGAGGTCGCTATAGATTTTAGCATACCAGCTGTAGCCGTTTCTAATATTAAAAAGGCTTTAGATGCAGGAGTGCCTGTGATATCTGGCACCACAGGTTGGTTAGACCAATACGAAGATGTCTTAGAGTATTGTAAATCTAAAGGTGGAACATTTTTATATGCTTCAAATTTTAGTTTAGGCGTTAATCTTTTTTTCGAAATTAATAAAAGACTGAGTCAATTAATGGCAAAAGTAGATGGTTATAATGCTGAAATTGAAGAAATTCATCACACTCAAAAATTAGATGCACCAAGTGGTACTGCCATTACTTTAGCTGAACAAATCGTAAAAAACACCAATTACAAAAACTGGACGTTAGACCAACCTAAATCTGATGAAATTTACATTGATGCCAAGCGTATTGAAAACGTTTCTGGCACTCATAAAATAACTTATAATTCTGAAATCGATTCTATTAGCATAAAGCATACAGCACATAGTCGCAAAGGTTTTGCAATGGGAGCAGTAATTGCAGCAGAATGGATTAAGAATAAAAAAGGAGTGTTTAGCATGAAAGATGTGTTAAATATTAATGCTTAATGTCGATTGATTAATGAAGAATGACCTAAAACATAGAACAAAAATATTTGCACATAACACTGTTAAGCTAGTTGCTAAATTACCTAATGATTATTTATCTAATCATATTAAAAATCAACTTATCAGATGCTCTACGTCAGTAGCAGCGAATTATAGAGCCACTTGCGTTGCACAATCAAAACGAAGTTTCATTTCAAAAATAAGTATTGTAATTGAAGAGGTAGATGAAAGTCATTTCTGGTTAGAATTCATTATTGACGAAAAACTTTTACCTTCGGACAATTGTAAATTTTTGTTAAATGAAGCAGATGAATTGACAAGGATTTTTATTTCATCAAGAAAAACTGCAAATTTGAACCTTAAAAATTAATCAATTGTCATTAGACAATTATCATTTTAGATATTATGACCTGGACTCAGTGGTTTATTTTTTTACTAATCTTACAAGTTATACATGGCTTAGGTACATGGAAATTATATGTTAAAGCTGAGAGAAAAGCATGGGAAGCATTTGTACCAGTTTACAATGCGGTTGTATTAATGAAAATTGTTTCTCGTCCTTGGTGGTGGGTTATATTAATGTTTTTACCAATTGTAAATCTTATAATGATTCCTGCAGCTTGGGTAGAAACCGCTAGATCATTTGGTAAGGATAGTAAACTAGACGCACTATTATGCGTAATTACTTTAGGCTTTTATCTATATTATTTAAATTATGTTGCAGACGTTAGCTATATAGAAGACAGAAAGTTAAAACCAAAAACATCTTCTGGAGAATGGATAACCTCTATCCTATTCGCTATTGTTGCAGCTACAATTGTACATACGTATTTCTTTCAACCGTTTGTGATTCCGTCATCATCCTTAGAAAAATCATTGTTGGTTGGTGATTTTCTTATTGTTAGTAAAATACATTATGGTGCCAGAACGCCAATGACAACTATTGGAGCACCAATGGTACATGACACTATTCCTGTCTTGAAAACCAAATCTTACTTATTTAATGACAACTTCGAAAAGCGAAACACATCTTGGATAAATAAATTACAGCTACCATATTTTAGATTACCAGCCTTTGAAAAAATTAAACGCAATGACATTGTGGTATTCAACCAACCAGCAGATACGCTTTTGGATATGAATAATTTTACTCCAGATCGTAACTATTACAAACCCATAGATAAGAAGACCAATCTAGTAAAACGTTGTGTGGGTGTCGCTGGTGATACTTTAGAAATACGTAATGGTTATGTTTACATAAATGGTGTACAAAACAAATTACCTAATAGAGCGCAGTTACAATTTTCTTATGACATAACTTTTAAGCGTAATCTTCAAGCAGCACGGATTTATGATATACTAAAAAAATATGATATCACTGATGGATTAGGCTATGGAACAACAGAAGGGTCTTATAGAATTCCTGCTGCTACAGACCAAGCTATAGCGAGATTAAAAGCGCACCCAGAAGTAGCACAAATTGTTCCTATTAAAAGAGCTCCAGAAGAAAAAGACGATATCTTTCCTAGAGATGCTAATTACAATTGGAACATCGACAATTTTGGCCCTATATGGATTCCTAAAGCTGGAGCCACAGTTAAATTAACGACTGAAAACATTGCATTATATAAACGTGCTATTTCAGAATATGAAGGCCATAAAGTAGTCACAAGAGGGAATCAAATTTTTATTGATGACCAACCAGCAACAGCCTATACTTTTGGGCAAGATTATTATTGGATGATGGGAGACAACAGACACAACTCTATTGATAGTAGATATTGGGGATTTGTACCTTTCGATCATACTTTTGGTAAACCAGTATTTATCTGGATGAGTATAGATGGTATTAATGACGGTCTTAAAAACTGGAGACCTCGTTGGGATAGAATATTTACAACAGTCAGTGGCAGTGGTAAACGCACATCTTACTTAATACCATTTTTAGTGCTTATTTTGGGAATCACTTTCTATAATAGATGGAGAAAGAAAAAGAAAGCTAAATAATAATTAGTAGTCTAAAAAAACAAGACATAATGAATTGTCTTATCCATGCTACATATTTCCCTAACATAGCGCATTATGCAGCTATGTTTAAGGCTGATAATGTGTTTTTTGAAGCATGTGATAACTATCAAAAACAAAGCTTTAGAAATCGCACAGAAATTTATGGTGCTAACGGTAAACTTGCTCTAACAGTTCCTGTGAGTTATACTCAAAAGAATAGACAACTTTATAAAGATGTTAGAATTGCTAATGAAGATTATTGGCAACAACAACATCTAAAATCATTACAATCAGCTTACAGCATGTCCCCTTTTTTTGAATACTACATTGACGACTTAATGCCTTTGTTTGAAAAGCAATTTGACTACATCTTAGATTTTAATCTCAATTGTTTTGAAGTGCTTATAGATTCTCTACAGCTTAATCTTGCTACATCAAAAACACAGCTTTTTGAAAAACAGCCAAAAGACAAAACAGATTTTAAACCATTAGTTAATCGAAACTATAAAATAGATTCTTTTCAATCTTACACTCAAGTTTTTACTGAGAAACATGGTTTTATTTCGAATCTTAGCATCTTAGATTTATTGTTTAATGAGGGGCCAAATACAGAGTTATACTTAAAAAAACAAACATTATAAACTTAAAAACACCCCTAAAGTCCCCTCAAGGGGACAATTCTAAAAACGAACTTACATAGTATGTCCCCTTGAGGGGACTTTAGGGATGTTAAGATAAAACATATAAAATATTATGCTTCAATTTTGGGTTCACTATGGTCTACATTTCGGATTTCCACTAGTGCTTGCTTTATGCTTTTTTAAACAAAATTGGATCAAGGCTTACTTAATTATGTTACTTGCTTTTGTTATTGATTTAGACCACTTATTAGCCAATCCAATTTTCGATCCTAATCGTTGTAGTATTAATTTTCACCCGCTTCACTCTTATTATGCAATAGCAGTTTATTTCATATTGCTTATTCCTAAAAAATCTAGACTTTTCGGTATTGGTTTAGTAGCTCACATTATTGCAGATACAGCAGATTGTTGGCTAATGTAATTTTAAGGTCGCTTTTATAGGATAGTGATCTGAAAGCTTAATATCATAGGTTTTAAAACCATTAACAGTAAAAGCTTTATCGGATAAAATAAAATCAATTCTTAGTGGGAAGAACTTAAAGTTATATGTTCTTCCGAAGCCATTACCAGCTTCTTCAAAAGAATCTAGCAAATCATCGCCTTTTACTTTTTTATAAATATAAGAATATGCTGTATTATTAAAATCGCCAGTTACAATGCTTTTGTAGTTACATTTAGATTTATGCTTTAGAAATAGCTCTACTTGCTCTTGCTGGGCTTTAAAAGTTGCACCTACCTGTTTAAATAAATGGCCAGAGGTTTCCTTTTTAAGTGTTTTTACATCAGTCTTTATACCCGAAGATTGCAAATGCAAATTATAAATTCTTATCGTATCCTTATGCTTAACGATATCAACAAAAATGCCATTATTAAAAGTATTTGGAAATTCTAGCGAACCAGAATTTACAATAGGGAATTTTGAAAAAATAGCCTGTCCGCGTTTTACAGTGTTATTAAGTGTAGCGTTAAAACTATAATACCCATCCAATTTAATAGGATCAGCTGTTCTATACTCTTGCATAGAAAGTATATCTAGATTTTCGCTATATATAAATTCTACAATATCTTCTTTCACTGTCTTACTAGGTAACCATGAAAACATATTAAATAATCTCACATTATATGACATTACTGAAATATTATTGGTGTCTTCAATCTTTTTAGAAGATGAAAACTTATACATAGTACTTATATAACTCCATCCCAAAACCAATACCAACAACGATAATAAAAGTTGCTTTTTCACCCTTAGCAACCAATAGATAAAAAAGATTATATTGAGTAGAATGAGTAATGGAACACTAAGGCTTAAAACGGACAGCGTCGCAAATTTTTTTGGTGGTATGTATGCTAAAATGTAGGAAACAAGCAATAAAAACGCTACCAAAGAATTGATAACAAATATAAATTTACCGCCTAGCTTTAAATTCTTCATATTAATTTCCCTTGAAAATGGGAATCTGCATTATTTACCAGCTTTAAAGAGAAACTCTTTTTCTTCTGCTGTAAGACTCTCATAACCACTTTTACTGATTTTATCGAGAATTAAATCTATCTTTTTCTGTTTATTAAACGAATTAAACTCGTCTTTAGTCTTACCAGCAAATTGTCCTTTTTTTCGATGCACTGTTTTTAAATTAGATTTTGGTTTAAACCAACTTACTACAGTATCCATCGCTCGTTCAAAGCCAGAGCCTATGTCTTTGCCTTGTCTAAGTTTAGTGGCATAAAAATAACCTAACAATGCGCCTCCTAAATGCGCAACATTTCCTCCCTGATTCCAAGTAAACAAACCCAAAACATCCATAACAACTATGGCAATGGCAATATATTTAAGCTTAACATTAAACATAAAGATTCGGACTTCTGTTTCTGCCATATAAATTCCAAGAAAGATAATTAAAGCTCTAATACCAGCAGAAGCACCAACTACGCTTGAAGTCTCTATTAGAAACTGACTTGGTAAGACATTATACACAAATAGAAAAGCCAATCCGCCAGCAATGATACCTAGTAAGTATATGTTAAGTGCCATTTTTGGGCGAAACAAATTCAATAACATTCTTGATATGTAATACAAAATCAAAAGATTGAAAAGAACATGAAAAAAACCATAATGGGTAAATCCATAAGTAATGAGTGTCCATGGCTTTAGTAAAAAGTCTAATAAATCTGATGGTAAACTTAAAAAAGACAAAGAATTGCTTGTTTGTACAAAAACACCAATCAACTGACCACTAATGAAAATGATAATATTTATAACAATAATCTTTTCAAAAGCATTGAAGTTATTAAACTTGCATTTAAAATCTCGTAGTGTGTTCATAGTTAATTCCAACGGTATTTATCTTTTTCATTTTTCTTCCAGAAGTACATCAAAATAAAACCTGTAAGAGCTCCACCAACGTGCGCCATATAAGCTGTATTACTTGGACTAAATATGGATTGACCTGTTATACCAGAAAACAAGTCTAAAGCAATAATAACAGGTATAAAGTACTTAGCTTTTATTGGTATAGGCAAGAAAATAAGCATTAATTTAGATTCGGGAAATAACATTCCGAAAGCCACTAGAACTCCCATAATAGCACCAGATGCGCCTACCATAGTGGAATTAAAAGCACTAACAAAACCATTAAAATTATCACCTAAAATTGACACCCAAGCTGTATTGTATTTACCTTCACTAAGAACATTAACAATATCCGTTAGAGAAATACCAGATTCTATTAAAGTTGTTAAACCAGTGTTGTACTGAAAATACAAAAATGCAACTTGAATAATAGCTGCACCAAACCCAGAAAGCAAATAAAATGTTAAGAATTTCTTCCATCCAAAAGCTTGTTCAACAGCAGTGCCAAACATCCATAAAGTAAACATATTAAATAGAACATGTGTCACTCCACCATGCATAAACATGTGCGTTAACACTTGCCATGGTTGAAACATTGGGTTTTTGGGGAAATATAAAGCGAACCATCGATAAAAAATTTCACCATTACCAATTGCCATAGTTCCTATAAGCATTAGCACGTTTATAATTAATAAATGCTTTACTACACCTGTTATTCCTTGTCTCATATACTACATAAATTTTTTTTCAATATCATCAACTCCTAGCGTAATAAACGTTGGTCTATTGGTTGGTGATACATTTGGTTCCTTACAGGCAAATAAACTATTAACCATGTGCTCTTGCTCCATACTATTAAGAGATTGTCCATTTTTAATGGCTAAACTTTTTGCCATAGATTTAGCGAGCAAATCTGCAGCACTAAAATTGGCGTCTGGCACATCATTTTCTACATCGCTAATCAACTGTTCAAAAATTATAGTCACTTCACTTTCTGACACTCCAACTGGCACACCTGTAATCGTAATTTCTTTTTCATTTAATTCTAAAAATACAAAACCTGTATGTTCTAAATCTGCTTTTAAATCGCCTATTATCTTGGTTTCGCTTGGTGTAAAATGCAATTGCAACGGAAATAATAACTGCTGACTTGTCGCCTCTTTTATGGTTATATGTTTTAAGAAATTTTCATATAACACACGCTGATGTGCTCTATTCTGATCTATAATAAGCATACCCGATTTTAATGTACTAACGATATATTTTTGCTGTAACTGAAAGGTTGTTTTAGTGCTTTCAATAGACGAATTACTAAAGATAGTTTCGGTTTGCGAATCACTTTCAAACGTTACTTCACTAAATTCTGTTTTAGAATTATTGCCTTTAGATTCTAGGCCTACATACAGGCTTTCCCAAGAAGCTGCTGCTGCTTGCTTAAAGCTCGTACTATGTGTTAAACTTTGTCTCCTATTATTCTCATCTTCAGAAAATGGATTAAAAGCTCTATCTACCTCAACTAAAGGTGCCGAAGCTGTTTTATCTTTATAATTATATGGCGTATTTAAACTGCTTTGATGTTCAAAATCTAAAACAGGTGCAATATTAAACTGCCCTAAACTATGCTTAACCGCAGATCGTAAAATGGCATAAAGCGTATGCTCATCATCAAACTTAATTTCTGTCTTTGTAGGATGAATATTTATATCTATTGTCTTCGGATCTACTGTGAGATTCAAAAAATAACTTGGATGATAGCCATCTTTTAGTAACCCATCAAAAGCTGCATTAATCGCATGGTTTAGATATGGACTTTTAATAAAACGCTGATTAACAAAAAAGAACTGCTCCGATTTTGTTTTTTTAGAGAATTCTGGCTTACCAACAAATCCTGAGATTTTTAAAACTTCTGTCTCCTCTTCTACAGGTACTAACTTCTCATTGGTTTTAGTGCCAAAAATATGCACTACGCGTTGCCTGTAATTTTCTTGTGGTAAATTAAAAAGCTCACTCCCGTTATGGTATAATGCAAAAGCAATATTAGGATGTGCTAAAGCAACACGATGAAATTCATCTGAAATATGTCTTAACTCAACGGTATCTGACTTTAAGAAATTTCGTCTTGCAGGAATATTAAAAAACAAATTTTTCACTGCAACCGAAGTTCCAGAAGGTGTTACTGAAACCTCTTGAGATTTAACAGTACTGCCTTCAATTTCTATTGTAGTTCCTAATTCGTCTTCTGGTCGTTTCGTTTTTAAATCTACATGAGCAATCGCAGCAATACTTGCCAATGCTTCACCTCGAAATCCTTTTGTGTTAATTTGAAACAAATCTTCTGCAGATTTTATTTTTGATGTAGCATGACGCTCAAAACTTAAGCGCGCGTCAGTGACACTCATGCCTTTACCGTTATCAATAACTTGCACTAAGGTTTTACCAGCATTTTTAATGATGAGTTTAATTTCGGTAGCATCAGCATCAATAGCATTTTCCAATAATTCTTTGACTACAGAAGCAGGACGTTGTACCACCTCACCAGCTGCTATTTGGTTGGCAACATGATCTGGTAAGAGTTGAATTATATCTGTCATTAGCTTTTTGAGAAGAAAATAGACAAGTCGAAACCAATCACTAATAGAAATAAGAATACTAAAACCCCTATTATAATTAGAACACGTTTATTTACCTTGTTGTCTCTATTGTTTTGATAATCATCTAAAGCCGCATTCCATTTCCCCTTAATTCCTTTTGCAGGATTCACGGTTGATCTGTGCTCATCAAACTTGTGCTTAAGCTCATAAGGATTACTGTCACCTTTATAATATTGTGGCTTATAATTATACTTCCGATTCTTTTTTAATTTCATTAATCCCATACTATCCTTATTTCATATATCCATCGAGAATATATATTAAAACAAAAAGCAACACTAATATAATGATTAAGGCTGGTAGAGATGTTAGCACATTCCCCTTGCGTTTAGCACCACCTTTTACTTCATTCCATTTAGTCTCTAAACCGTCTTTCAACTCTTCCCGATAGCTGTCGGGATTAGAATCCTGAAAACGAGGCTTATAACTAAAACGTTTGTTTTTTCTTTGATTAAACACGCTGACTAATAAATTAATCTCGATATATCTCAAAAGTACTTAAAATACTAGGAAATATTACTTAAGGATTCCTTAAAATTATTAACAAAAAGTATGCTAGAGTTAGCTGTTAGCTAAAAAATAAACACAATAAAGTAATGAAGACTGTTTACTGCTTACTTTCGTTTCTAAGGTTTGCCATTTTTATAGCTGCGATTGCCGCTTCAGTACCTTTATTACCATGTTTACCACCAGAACGATCAATAGACTGTTGCATATTATTATCGGTAAGCACACAAAATACAACAGGAATATCTCCTTTAAGATTAAGGTCTTTAATGCCTTGTGTTACGCCTTCGCAAACAAAGTCGAAATGTTTTGTTTCTCCTTGAATAACACAACCTATAACAATAATAGCATCTAACATACCTGAATCTGCGTAAATGCTTTTACTCATTCTGGCTGCACCATAAGTGAGTTCGAAAGTACCTGGCACATTCCATCGTACAATATTCTCTTTAAGTACACTGCAATCTATTAGCGCGTCAAAAGCTCCTTGCCATAGACCTTCAGTAATAGTATCGTTCCATTCTGAAACAACAATCCCAAACCGAAAGTCTTTCGCGTTTGGGATTGCTGTTTTATCGTAATTCGATAAATTATGATTTGCCGTAGCCATACTTATAAGCTTGCTTCAACTTTTCCTATTAATGTATCCACTTGAGTTGCTTCCGTAGATGTTGAGAATTCAGACTTAATGCGTTTTAAATAACCTAAGGCTTTATCACTCTGTCCTAAATCTATAGCAACACGTGCAGCCTTCATTAAATATAAAGGTGTTGTAAATTCATTTACATTTGCCTTAAAAGCTTTTTCGTAATATTCTAAAGCGTCTTCTTTTTGATCTAATTGCACAAATGCATCACCAATACCACCTTTAGATATTGGTCCAAGCATTTTGTCATCACTATAAAAATTACCTAAATAAGTAACTGCATTTTGGTAATCTTTTAAATTCAAATAAGACATACCAGCATAGTAGTTTGCTAAATTAGCAGCAGGTGTACCACCATATTCATTGATAATATCTAACATTCCATACTTTCCTTCACCACCATTTAAAGACATATTGTAAAGTGAATCTGAAGAAATACCACTAACAGCATCATCAAAGTACTTTTTCGCTGTGTACATTTCGTTCATGGCGTCTTTTTCTTGTGGTTCAGCTACAAATTTATTGTAACCTAAATAGCCTAAAACTACTAAAGCAATAGCGCCAATGACACCAATAATGTATTTTTGGTTTTTAACTACCCACTCCTCCGTTTTAGAGGCTCCTTCATCTAAAGTATTAAATACTTCAGCAGTTGTTGAGTTTTCCTCAACCACTTCGTCCTTCTCTTTCTTAGTTTTAGGTTTGTATCCTCTTTTCTTATATGTAGCCATATCTTGTCTATTTGTGCGTGCGCAAAAATAAAATTTTTATTGGATTAAACATCAATTCTACATTAAAATTACTCACCAAAAATTGCTCTTTTTCCTTGATACTTCAAAATAATAAAAAACCATAGCTTCACTATGCTTTGTTATTTTTATTCGCCTTAAGAAAAAATACCTGCTTTTTCAATAAACAATTTCAAAATAGAAATGATGTAAAGCCTATTTATTTGTTATTTTTGAACAATTGTTGAAGAGCAATAATGCTTTGCCACAGCACTAAAATTAGGCAAACCATTAAATTTATATGAATCTAAACACTCTATCTTTAGTTAATTACAAAAATTTTGAAAGTCAGGTTTTCGCTTTCGACGCCAAAATCAATTGTTTTGTTGGCGCAAATGGTATAGGTAAAACCAACGCTTTAGATGCCATATACCATCTAGCTTTCGGAAAAAGCTACTTTAATCCTATTGCAGTTCAGAATATAAATCACAATGCAGAATTTTTTGTAGTTGATGGACATTTTACTAAAAATGAGCGTTCTGAAAAAGTTATAGTGTCCCTAAAACGTGGGCAAAAAAAAGTTATTAAACGCAATGGCAAAGTTTACGACAAATTTAGTGAGCATATTGGGTTTATTCCGCTAGTCATTATATCTCCTGCAGATCGCGATCTAATTATAGAAGGTAGTGATACACGACGAAAGTTTATTGATAGTGTTATTTCTCAAAGTGATAAAAGTTATCTAACAGAACTTATAAGCTATAACAAGGTTTTAGCACAGCGAAACGCACTCTTAAAATATTTTGCGTTGAATAATACATTTAATGCAGATACACTTGCTATTTACAACGAACAACTTCATAATTATGGCACTGAAATATTTAAAAAACGAGAGACGTTTTTAAAAACGTTTATCCCAATTTTAAAAGCACGATATGAAGCGATTAGTCAGAGCAAAGAAGTTATTAATTTAACTTATAAAAGTGATTTGTTTGATGGCGAATTAAACGATTTATTAGATAAAACCCTTAACAAAGATAAAGCTTTACAATACACAAGCGTTGGAGCTCACAAAGATGATTTAGTGTTTTTAATTGATGATTTTCCAATCAAAAAATTTGGAAGTCAAGGCCAACAAAAATCCTTTTTAATCGCATTGAAGTTGGCTCAGTTCGATTTTACAAAACAACAAAGCGGTGTGTCTCCTATCTTGCTCTTAGATGATATTTTTGATAAATTGGATGAAAATAGAGTGGCACAAATTATTAATTTGGTTGACAATGACCATTTCGGTCAAATTTTTATTAGCGATACACATGCTGACAGAACTGAAGATATTGTGAAACAAATTCATCAATCTTATAAAATTTTCAAATTATGAAAAACTATTATAACGTCATTGCGAAGCAGACTTTTTCTGTCTGCTGTGGCAATCTCATAAATTGGAAAAATCTGCTTTTCATATTAATTATGTTTAGTTTGTTTAACTGCTCCAAAAGCCCAGAAACATACATAGAATATATAGCTGGCTATTGGGAAATTGAAGAAGTCACTCTTTCTGATGGTAGTAAAAAAGAATATAAGTTTAATGATACTATAGATTACATAAGTCTTAATGACAGTTTGTATGGGTTTAGAAAAAAACTAAAACCTGGTATTAACAATACCTACTTTACCTCTGGTAATGCAGAAACTTTAAACGTAAAAATTGAAAATAATAGCTTAAACATATACTATAGCACACCTTATGCGAAATGGAAGGAAACTGTTATTGAAGCAACTCCTAAAAACTTACGTATTATTAATGAAAATAAGGATGTATATTTATACAAGCGCTACACTCCAATTATATTGAGTGTCGAGTAATTAATGAAAGTTCCTCTATGATGGAAAGTAAACATGGCAAAACGCAATAACGATAATCAACCTATAGAAGACATTCTAAAAGAGTTTGTGAAAAAAAACAATTTGCAACCTGGTTTAGATAAAGTTAATGTACGCGAAGCTTGGGCAAATCTTATGGGAGATGGAGTTAACAACTACACTACTGCTATTGAGCTTAAATACGATATTCTCTATGTAAAATTAAGTTCTAGTGTGCTTAGAGAAGAACTAAGTTATGGTAATGAAAAGATTATAAAAATGCTAAATGAGGCTATTGGCAAAGAGGTTATTAAAAAATTAGTACTGCGATAAATTAATGAATTCTACCAAAACATTAAATTTAATAACCAACCAATACACTATCCCTTGGTCCATGAGCAGAGCAGAGCAAGCGACGCTTATTAGAGTATTACAAACCATTAAACCAAAAGTTGCTATTGAAATTGGCACATATAATGGTGGAAGCCTACAAGTTATTAGTGCATTTTCAGACAAAGTATATGCTATTGATTTAACTCCAACTTATAGAGATAAGCAATGTGATGCTCTAACTAATGTAGAGTATCTAATTGGCGACTCAAAAATTGTAGTCCCTGAGCTGATTAACCAAATTAACAGTAATAATGAGGTTGTAGAATTTATACTTATAGATGGTGATCACAGTACAAAAGGTGTTTTAGAAGATATCACCAATGTGCTTAAATTATTGCCTAAGCAAGCTGTCACAATTATTCTACACGATAGTTTTAATCCTGCATGTAGAAAAGGTATGAAAGCTTATGATTATAATTCAAATAAATTTATAGAGAATGTAGAACTCGATTATGTCACTGGCGCTTTTAATCACGATGGGCTTTACAGAGAAATGTGGGGAGGATTTGCATGTATTAGGATGCAACCAGAGAAACAAATAAGACCTTTAGAGGTAACATCATATCAAGATAAATTATATAGAACGACCTACTTAAGGTCTATCCATTTTTATAAAAATTTATTTTGGTTCTTAAAACCCATTTACAAAATTTTTAAAAAATAGCCACTCAAATCTAATTCCTAAATACTAAGATAAAAAGTAATTATTATTTGGTATTTTTAAATTCTATTCTAATTTCACTTCATGAAGTATTTTAAATTTGTACTTTCCTTTGTATTAACAATAGGAATATTTTTCGCATTAAACACCAAATTTGGGTCTATTCCTCCCATAGGAAAATTTCTTAATCCTTATTCTGGAGTATGGCAAAACGAAACTAACGAATCTACAACTGGTGAAATAACAATTCTAGGATTAACAGATAAAGTTACTGTGCATTATGATGCGCAATTAATTCCGCATGTATTTGCTCAGAATGATCTTGATTTATACAGAGCTCAAGGCTATTTAACGGCAAAGCATAGACTTTGGCAAATGGAATTTCAAACTTATGCATCAGCTGGTCGCTTATCTGAAATTATAGGAGAAGGAGCATTAAACTATGACAGACAAGAACGACGAAGAGGCATGGTCTTTGGCGCAGAGCAAACCATAAAAAAAATGTCTGAAGACGTAAAAACTATGGCTATTGCAGAAGCTTATGCAGATGGTGTAAATAGTTACATTAACCAATTAGACCCTAAAGATTATCCTGTAGAATATAAATTACTCGATTATAAACCTGAAGCATGGTCACCCAAAAAGACAGCATTACTTTTAATGTATATGACTAAAATGCTGGCTGGTGGAGATGAGGATATAGAAAATACTAATGCTTTACGATTATTTGGTAAAGAGCGTTTCGATTTACTGTTTCCAGATTTCTTTGATATTACAGATCCTATAATTCCAAAAGAAACAGACTGGAGTTTTGTTGATGTACCACAAACACCAACACCAATAAGTTATATCGTTTTAGATTCTATTGCAGAAACGATTGATAAACCAGATCCAAATTATGGAAGTAATAATTGGGCTATTTCTGGAGAAAAATCAACTTCTGGTCATCCTATTTTGGCAAACGATCCGCATTTAGGTTTAAACCTACCTTCTATTTGGTTTGTAATGCAATTAAGCACACCAACCCATAATGCATTTGGCGCTACGCTACCAGGTGCTTTAGCTGTTATTTCTGGCTTTAACCAATATATTGCATGGGGAGAAACTAATGCGACTAGAGATGTTATTGATTGGTATAAGATAGAATTTAATGCAGATAGAACAAAATACAAATACAACAACCAATGGAAAGATGTCACTATAAGAGTTGAAGATATTAAAATAAAAGGTAAAGTTAGTTATAAGGATTCTGTTTTATACACGCATCATGGTCCTGTAGTGTATGATAAAAACTTTAAATCAGATAAAGAATTAGCTGGCTATGCGATGCAATGGGCCGGTCATATTCCTGGAAATGGACAGAAAACTTTTTTAGAATTAAATAAAGCGAAAAACTACGATGACTATGCTAATGCTCTAAAATATTGGGTTGCGCCTGCTCAAAACTTTGTCTTTGCCTCAACTGAAGGAGATATTGCCTTATGGATACAAGGTATGTTTCCTAATAAATGGGAAGGACAAGGTAAATTTGTTATGGACGGTAGTAAATCTGAAAATGATTGGCAAAGTTTTATTCCGCAACCATTTAATGCACATACTAAAAACCCAGAACGCGGCTTTGTAAGTTCTGCTAATCAGCATCCTGTAGATGAGGCTTATCCCTATTTTGTTTTTAATGATGGCTACGAAACCTATAGAAATCGTGTAATTAACGATTTCTTTAATTCTAAAGAAAAGTTCAGCATTCAAGATTTTAAAGATTTACAAAATAACAATTACAATCTAAAGGCCGCAGAATTAATGCCTTTTATGTTAGAGGTAATGGATACTTCAAAGTTTACTTTAGAAGAAAAAGAAATCTATAACTTGGCTAAGGCATGGCAATATAATAATGATATGACCGAAGTTGGCCCAAGTATTTGGAGTGCTTGGTGGACTATTCTTTATGATATGGTTTGGGATGAATTTAATGTTGAAAATACAGCTATGGATTCTCCGTTTACATACCAGACTATATATTTACTAAAGACCAAAGGAGATGATGCCTTTATGGATATTATGGATACACCAGAAACTGAAACGGCTAAAGATTTATTCAGATTAAGTTTTAGTAAGGCTGTTTTAAGACTAAGTGAATGGAAAGCCGAAAATGGAGACTTCAATTGGGTAAATTATAAAGGAACTTTTGCTGGTCACCTATTACAAGGCTTACCAGCATTTTCAAGATTTGATATTCCGATTGGTGGTGGTAAAAATATAGTTAATGCGACATCCGAAAACTGGGGACCATCTTGGCGAATGATTGTAGAAATGACCTCTCCACCAACAGGATTAGGTATTTATCCTGGTGGACAATCTGGTAATCCTGGTAGTAAATACTACGATAATTTTATTGATGATTGGGCAGCTGGTAAATACCATACTCTTAACTTTTTACAATCTAGCGAAGCTACTAATGCGATAATTGGCACACAAATATTAATACCTAGCAACTAATGAAAGCAAATACAACCAATTTTATAGTTACAATTGTTTTAGCAATAATTTTATCACTCTTTCTTCCTTGGTGGTCTGTGATGGTAGCCGCTTTAGCAAGTGCCATATTTGTACCATTAAAACGTGCTGCTGTATTCTTTGCCCCCTTTTTAGCTATTCTTTTATTTTGGGTCGTTTACAGTTTTATTCTTAGTAGTGGTAATGATTATACCTTAGCCAAACGCATTGCAATTTTATTACCTTTGGGAGGCAATCCTTATGTATTAATGTTAGTAACTGGATTAGTTGGTGGTTTGGCCGCTGGTATTTCTGCTGTTTTTGGTAAGCAGTTGAGTCTAATGTTAAAAAAGCAATAGAACTACATATATAAATGTGCGTTAATATGACAAACCACTGACCAATGGTAAAATTCTTTAGAAAAAAAAGTTATTAAAAACAACGTAACTATTCAGGCTTCAATATAGCAATAGTTTTAAAAGCACTAAATATATT
>NZ_CAXBGB010000052.1:0-22526 GCF_963975125.1 uncultured Winogradskyella sp.
AAAACAAAACTACTTTTTACATTAATTACATGTTATACGTTTGTGTTACAAGCCCAAACTTATGTGCCAGATGATATTTTCGAACAAGCTCTCATAGATTTAGGCTATGATTCTGGACCTTTAGACGACTATGTGCCCACAGCAAATATAAGTGGGCTTACAAGTTTAAATGTGTCTTGGATGAATATTTCTAATTTAGCAGGAATTGAAGATTTTGCTTTACTAGAAACCTTAAACTGTCGAGGGAATCTATTAACAACAATAGACTTGTCATCTAATCTAGCACTTACATCTTTGGATTGTAGTCAAAATATGATAATTGCTCTAGATTTAACAACCAACACAAATCTTAGCATATTAAACTGTTCTCAAAATCAAATTGAAGAATTAGATCTTTCTTTACACCCAAATCTTTCAAGATTAAATTGTAAAAACAATCAACTTTCAGAATTGAATATTAAAAATGGAGGCAATACCAATTTTGTTAATTGGTGGGATTTTAGCGCTAATTTTAATCCGGATTTAGAATGTATTCAAGTCGATGATGTTAGTTATAGTGCAAGTTGGCTTAATATAGATAACCAATCATACTTTCTTGAAGATTGTAATTATGGATTCACTTATGTGCCAGATGATAATTTTGAACAAGCTTTAATAGATTTAGGTTATGATTCTGGACCTTTAGATGATTATATAGACGCTACTAATATTTCAAGTGTAACTACTTTAGATGTCTCTAATAAAAACATTTTAGATCTAACAGGAATTAGAAGCTTTGTTGCTTTAGAAATCTTGAATTGCAGCCAAAATCAATTATCGGTTTTAAGTATAGATAATTTATCTAATTTAAAAGAGCTAGATTTTAGCTCAAATAACTTTTCAGGTAATTTAAACTTTAATAGTAATACTTTATTAGAAATACTTAATGGTGAACAAAATCAGCTAACAAGTATTAATTTATATCCAACTTTATTAGAGGAATTAAGATTATCCAACAACAATATTTCTTATATAAGTCAATCTAACTTCCCTAACTTAAGAGTTTTTGAAATCGCTTCCAATAATTATTCTACCCAAGATATTTTGTCAAATCTTTCAATTACGCACTTAAACTTAAATGACAATCTTTTTGAAAATTTAGATTTTTCGCAGCACACTAATTTAGTGTCATTGCAAGTTGTTAATAATAATTTATATACATTAAATTTAAAAAATAATAGCAATACAACTATAACCACTTTTGAAGCGACCGGAAACACAAACCTTACATGTATTGAAGTTGATGATACAAATTATTCAACAACAAATTGGACAGCAATAGATAGTCAAACAAGTTATAGCACAAGCTGTTCTATTCCGTCCTCTTTAGTTTATGTTCCAGATGATACTTTTGAATCTTATTTAATTAGTGAAGGTAAAGACAATTTTTTAGATAATTACGTGCTTAAATCCAATATGAGCACTGTTACAACAATAGATATACAAGGTAGCGATTGGTTTCTTTCTGAACTTTCCGATTTAACAGGTATAGAAGCATGTGTAAACTTAATTAATTTAACCATTACCTGGAATTTTGTTACAAGTATTGATTTAAGTGCCAACCTTAATTTAGAAAAATTGAATTGTCGTGGTGCTCAATTTTCTGAATTAAATTTAAGTGCTCATTCAAATTTAAATTGGTTTAATGCAGAAGGTAACGGTCTTACATCATTAAATATTAAAAATGGAAACAATAGTAATTTTATCCATTTCAGTGCTCTTTACAACCCAAGTTTAACTTGCGTCGAAGTGGATGATGCTACTTACTCAACAACAAACTGGACTAATATTGATTCAGGAACATCGTTTAGCGAAAACTGCGCGACCATGAGTATTAATGATGAAACTATTTATCAAATAAAACTATTTCCAAATCCAGCAATAGATTATTTAAATATTAAAAGGAATAACACTACTAATCTAGATTATCAAATAATGGATATCCTTGGTAAACCGATTGGCTCTGGAACAATGATTTCAAATAAAATTAATATTTCACTTCTTAAATCTGGAATTTATTTTTTAAGCCTTTCAGATAAAAAAATAATGCAGACTTCTAAATTTATAAAACAATAACCATGACCAAATCAATATTCAAATTAAGTGTATTAATACTTTCCATCCTCTTCATAAACAGTTGTAGCAACAACGACGATAATACCGCAACACGTAGTGCCGATAAAATTGAAATAACCATTGATAATGGTACCCCGTTAAGTTATTCAACAAATATTGTGGCAACAGATTACCCTTTGGCCGCTCAAACTGGATTTCAGTGTGTATTTAAAATTACTTCTAAAGATGATGTGAGTACAGACACGTTTGGTTTTACCTATGGTATAACAACCGATCCATGCCCAGTAATTATTGCAACACCAGCTACATTTATCTTAAATGGGCCTGAAATTGGTGCATTAAATATACAAGGCATAGATATAGATTATAATAATGCAGGAAATTCAATCACCTTTACCTACAATGTTTTTGGTAATAATCCTGGTGACGACATAAAAATTATATTTTCTGGAAATTACTTTGATTCTTTAGGTGTTAGCCACACCATAAGTGGTGACATTGATATTAAAAGAAGTTAAAAGGCAAACATTTTATAAATTAGGGTTAGTATTTTTGTTAGTTATGTTAATGAATTCTTGTTTTAGTGACAAGGATTCATTGACTAAAGACTACATTTTGGAACACTTAAAGCAATGCGAAGCGAAGCGTCCAACTAACAACCTACTTTAGCGTAGAAAAAGAGAATTATAGACCTCCAAAAGGCACTGACATAAGGTTAGGTAACATTGGGTCTTATAAGTAAAAATACCTTTCTATATAAAATACTATACTGTTTCAACGAATCAAAATATGCCAATAAAAACAGAAAGTTACACAGAAATATTGCTGTTTAAAAAAGAAAATAAAAGTGGATGGGATATATTGCATTTGTAATTTTAATAAATAACTATCTTTAGATGTGCTAAAACACATTTTCATATTACTATTGCTCTGTTCTTTTGCAAAACTCAATGCTCAAGAACCAATCCGTTATACCACAAAACAAGGCTTGCCAACCAACCATGTGTATGACATGGTAGAAGATGAAAATGGCTTTATGTGGTTTGCTACAAAACAAGGTGTGGTAAAGTATGATGGAGAAAGTTTTAAAACGTTCACTATAAAAGATGGTTTACCCAATAATGATACATGGTTGTTAGAGTTAGATTATCAAGGTAGACTTTGGTATTTCTCTAAAAGTGCATACCAAGGGTACATTAAAAATGATAGTATCTATAAATTTAGCACAGCCAAAGCAGAAGTAATTACACCGCGTTTTATCTTTAAAACTAAAGATAGTTTATGGTTTTACGGGACTTCCGGTTTGCAAACTTTTAGCGACACAACTATTATTAATACTGGTTTTTATAATAATGAAACTGCAAAAAAAATTAATGGGAAAACCAATGCTATTCAACGTCAACATGGTTTTACTGGTAAAACCGGTTTAATGCCAGTTTTTTATAATCCAGAAACCAAAGAATGTGTCTTTTTACAAAAAACGAAACTATTGGTCTATGACTGGGACTTTAAGTTTAAAAAAGAAATCCCAGTAAACGTTCCATTGGTTTATAAAAATTCTAAAATCCAAAATCAGGGATTGTTATATAATCAAATTGGGTTTTATGGCTTAGAAAAAGGTGTTTTGTTTATGGATTTTAAAAGCTATAAAGCAAAATATATATCGTTTAAAGAGTTGGTTGGTGTTGATAGTATTAGATATTTTAGATGTTTTGGACTTAAAAACGAGATACAAATTAGTATTCCAGGACATTTAATGATTTTTGATTACCAATTAAACCTAAAGAACACCTATAATTTCCCTGAAAACTTAAGTGCAAAAAGTTATAAAGATTCTAAAGACAATATTTGGTTATTGGATTTAGCCAATGGGATCTCATTAATACCTAATACGCAAGCAGATGCTACTTACTATTTAAACAATCATAAAGTTCAAAAAATAAATTGGATAAATAATATATTATTTGCAGGCGTGAATGATGTAGGGTTCTTTCAATTTAATAAAACTGAAAACACTTTCAAATCTATATTCCAGTTTGCTAAAGCAAATGGTGAAATATATCAAATTAAAAACGACAAAGAGACCAATACTAATTATTTCATTTCAGCAGCAAATCAATTTACTTTAGATAAAAGTAATTCATTGAATGAATTTGACATAAAACAAAAAAATGAAACTAATGGATATATTGGAGGCTTAAAGGACTTGGTCAATTTTAAAAACAAATTGTACGTAGTGGCATCAAATCACCTTTATAGAAGCAATAGTCCTCAAGAAAATGGCCAAATTATTGTTGTTAAATCAGGTCTTCTTTTTGCTGAAACATTTAACAATCAATTATTTATAGCAGGTAGTGATGGTTTGCATTTACTAGATAATGATCAAATAATAAAACCTAAAATCAGCAACAATTTACTAAATGATCCTATTGGTAGTATTGCTACAACAGATAATTTTTTAATTGTTGGTACAGACGGAAGAGGTGTGTATTTATATAACGAAGACAAAATTTTTCATTTAATAGAAACCGATGGATTATCTATACAACGCATACTTGTAGAAAATGATACGCTTTGGTTGGCCACCCAAAAAGGTGTAAAAAAGATAGAACTTAATAAAAAAGATTTAAGTACGTCAAGAATCGTTGACTCATACTATGAAGCAGATGGCTTGCTTCAAAACAACACCAACGACATTTATATTAAGGATAGTATTCTGTTTGCAGCAAGTGATATGGGCTTAGCAAAGTTAAATATAAACAGTCAGGTCTATAAAGAAAAGCCAGAACTCTATTTTAAAACATCTAACGACACACTAGACTACAAAAACGGAGAAAGAAATAACATTAAAGTGAAATTTGCGCTACAAAATTATGTTAATCAAGAGCATGTAACTTACAAATACAGGTTATTACCATCACAAAAAGAATGGGTCAGTACTGAGGCTAAAACACTAAATTTCGCTAATCTTTCACCAAAACGATACACTTTAGAAGTAAAAGCTACAGACCAACACAATAATACTAGTATTGCAAAACAATACTTAGATGTAATACCAAAGTGGTGGCAACTTTGGTATAATAAAATTGGATTTGCTGTTATTGGCTTATTTGGATTTATATTACTGATGAGTAAAACCAAGCAGAAAATTACAAAAAGTGAACAAGAAAAGGCGCAAAAAGAAAAGCGAGTCGCAGGTTTAGAATTACAAGCCTTACGCAGCCAAATGAATCCGCATTTTGTGCATAATTCATTGAATGCTATTCAATATTTTATTCAAAGAAAAGAGGTGGAATTATCTGAAAACTACTTGTCTAAGTTTTCGCAATTAATCCGATTGTTTTTTGAGTATTCTAGAAGGCAAACCATAACCATTAAAGAAGAATTAGAACTACTAACCAATTATCTAGACATTGAAAAACTCAGATTTGAGGAAAAATTGAACTATAATATTACAGTCTGCGAAAAAATAGATGTAGAGGAACAGCGTATTCCGTCTATGTTATTGCAACCTATAGTAGAGAATGCAGTTAATCATGGATTATTTCATAAAAAGGAAAATGGAACTGTTGAGGTGCTCTTTAAACAGTTAAAAGAAGATTCATTTAAAGTGACTATAAAAGATGATGGAATAGGTATAAATAAAGCCAAGTCAATTTTTAAAGCCTCATCTAAAAACTATCAATCTAACTCATCAAACGTGCTTAGAGAGCGACTAGATTTGTTAAACAAGAATAAAGAATGGCAAGTAGATTATAAAATAGAAGATATTTCTGAAATTGAAAAAGACAAAACAGGAACTATTGTAACATTAATCTTCACACAATTAAATAGCCAATGAAAATAAATGCAATTTTAATAGATGATGAGCGAAAGGCACTAGCTATTTTAAAAAATAAGTTAGAGCGTTTATGTCCTAATGTAACTATTATTGCTGAAACTCAAAGTCCAAAAGAAGGTATAGAATTAATAAAAAAACTAAAGCCACAATTGGTTTTTTTAGACGTTGCCATGCCAGAATTGAGTGGCTTTGACCTACTCGCAGAAATAGAAAATCCAGATTTTGAAATTATTTTTGCCACAGCTTTCGATAATTATGCCATTGAAGCCATTAAACATTGTGCTATTGGTTATTTAGTAAAGCCTGTTGATAATGACGATTTAATTAAAACCGTAAAGAAGGCCATTTTAAATATTGAAGAAAAATCGGCTTTAGAAAAGAATAAACTACTTATCGAAAACCTTGGAGCTACTACGTTTCAGAATAAGAAAATTGTAGTACCATCTAGTGAAGGTTTAGAGTTTATAAAAATGTCAGAGATTTTATTTTTTGAAGGCGATAATGGCTATACAAGAATACATATAGTTAATAGAAAAGCCATTTTAAGTTCTCATAGTATAGGCTATTTTAATAAATTGATTGAAAACCAGTCATTCTATCAAATTCATAAATCGTATCTTATTAACCTTACATACATAGAAAAGTATTTAAATGAAGGTTATGTGATTTTACAAGACAATCATAAGCTTCCTGTGTCTAGAAATAGAAGACAAGATTTTTTAAATTGCTTAAGGGAATGAGATCCAAAGATGTAGTTGAGACTTACATGCGCTAATTCAAGCTTAAAAGTCTATTTATACTCCATAATCAAAAACACAGCAGTAGTCTCACCAATATTTAAGACCTCATGCGATGACCTTTCATCTTTATTAAAATTATAACCTGTTGGTATATCAACCACTCTTGTTCCTGTAGTATCTGTAATTCTAAATTTTCCGCCAGCTAGCGAATAGCCAAAATGTGGATTATGATAATGTTTTTCGTGCCCAACACCAGGCTCAAAACTACATTTAAGGACTCTCAGTTCTTTGTTCTCTTCTAAAACCTCACAAACTGCTCTACCTTTCCAGCCAGCTTTTAAAGGATCGGGTAATGTATTTTTAGGCTTACAACTTATTGTTACAAGGCAGAAACAGAAAAGATAATAAACGGTTGTTTTTTTTAAGATGCTAATCATATCTTTTTACAAGTTAGAAGGAATAAATTCATAGGTTTTATTACTTAAATTTAATATTACTTTATATTTACCAGGTTTAACCTCAATATTTTCCCAAAAATAAATGGCATCTCCTTTAGGGAAAGATGTTCCTCCCCAATTTTGAATCCAGCTATCTCTTGTCCTAAACTTAACCGTCCCTTTTTTTAATTCTATTTCAGTTTCCCAAATACTATTAACTTCATCTATTAATTGCATTGGTATAGATTTTACGCCTACACCTTCATAACCATCAATTGCAGTTCCAATAATACCAACATTGTCATAAAATAATCTAATGTTAGAATCGTAATCTTTTATTAACTGAAGTAATGAAAGTGCATCTTGTTTTGTGTTATGAATATCTAATTGTTTAATTCTTAAACGATTAGATTTAATAGTCTTTAGTGCCGTTTTAACTTTTGGAGTTTTAACTAATTCTAGAACTTTAAGACGTTCTTCATTTGTGAAAAAATTAATATCAATTCCTTCAAAATTATTAAAGGCTGTTAAGCCATAGACTATTATAGGTGTAGGAATATTTTCTTTTTTGAGTATTTCTTCAATTTCATTTTCTAAAGCCTTCTCTATCCATATACGATTTTCTAGATAAGACGTAATTTTTTTTGCAATTTTAAGCTGTTTTATGTCGTTAAGATTTAATTCTACCTTAGAAAAAAGACTACTACCTTTAGCTATTATTTTTGTGCTAATATCAGTACCTTGATCTATGTAAAACAACTTATACGGTAACAATTTTAAAGGGATGCTATCTGGCGCATATAGTAATTGATTTATAAAAGTTATTTGTTGATCTAAACTGGTATTTGTATTATCATAATCTTGTATTTCAATATCTAAATCGTTAAAAACTTGCTCTAAAGCCAAAGCAAATTGTTCGTCTTTTTTTTTCGATTCATTCCAATTGTTAATCTGTAAAGCGATTAGAATACCAATAACTACAAGGATAATTTCGCCAATAGCATATTTAAAATATTTGCTTGTTTTGTTTTTTTTCATCAGATTGTATCTTATATGTCTAAAGAATTTTATCATAACAAGATTTAAAAATTAATACAAAATATTGTCTAAGATTCTAGTAATATTTTTCTCCTTCATATCCACAGCGTTATCTATAAGAAAAAGCTCTGATATTTCTCTTTTTATCTCTGCGAGTTCTAAATCACTATATTCATGTTGGTGAATGTTATCGTCAATAATTTCGAGACTTTCATCTTCATTATGATTAGAAAATACTTTATAAATCTCATCAAAAGTTTTAGAATCGGTTTTAGATTTAATTAATTTAATTTCTTCCGCTGTTTCAACAGAATTGGCATTTGCGCACAGCAATAAAATATAAATCTTTAATTCTTTTTTTGTCCAGTTGATGCTACTCATTTTTTTAGGTTTAAAAGGTTGAAGTGTTTATTGAATCTAAATTATTTATGTTTTTGATATGTTGGTAATCTTACTAGTTTTTAATTATCTATAGATTGTGATACTAGAATTGGAAATTTCCAACCCGTTTTATCTGATCTTGTGTCTTGAGTTTGCTTTAAAATGATGCCGATAACCTGTTCTTTAGGGTCTGCGAAATATTGTGTATTAAAATAACCGCCCCAACTAAACGTTCCTTCACTACCACTCCCTCCTTTCTCTTCACCTTTTTTATTTTGTACTGCGAATGCAAGACCGTACACCACGCTAGTATCTTCTCCCCAGAGATCATTAATGTGATTTGCAAGAATGATATTTACCGTTGTTCTGCTCAATAGTCTTTTGCCATTATAAACACCTTTATTTAAGTACATCTGTAAAAATTTAGCATAATCCTCAGCTGTGCTGCTAAGACCAGCTCCACCAGAGAAAAATTGCTTTGCTCCTTTAATTGGGTAATCGGTATCATAAAAAGTGACAGGATAATTTTTCCATTTGCCATTTTCTTTTGTTTGTACCGCAACTAATCGATCTGCTTTAGATTCGGGTAAATAAAACCATGTGTCATCCATACCCAAAGGATCAAAAATATGAGTACGCAAAAAGGTATTAAAAGACATTCCAGAAATAACTTCAATAAAATAGCCTAACACATCATAACTCTCGCTATAAGTGAATTTTTCTCCAGGATTGTGGTGTAGTGGAAGTGTAGCTAGTTTTTTAATGTTTTCACCTATACGAATATTCTTAGTTGTAAATAAGTCAACTATTCCTGCTTTTTTATAAATCTTTTTAAAACGATTATCTCCATCTATTACACCATAGCCTATGCCAGAAGTATGCGTTAATAAATGCCTAATTGAAATCTCTTTATCGGCAGGTTGGGTAGTGAAATTTCCATCTTCAAAAAGCGAATCGAGCACAACAGGGTTTTTAAATTCTGGAATATATTTAGAAACAGGATCATCTAACCTAAACTTACCTTGTTCCCAAAGCATCATAACAGCAGTAGCAGTAATTGCTTTAGATTGAGAAGCAAGTCTAAATATATCGTCCGTTTTAAGCGCTTTTTTTGTTGCTGCATTTGAGGTACCAAAGGCTTTATTGTAAACTATTTTTCCATTTCTGGCTACCAATGCAACTATTCCTGGTAAATCCCCTTCTTTTATTGCGCTGATGCACATAGAGTCAATCAGAGCAAGCCTTTCTTTAGATAATCCTACATCTATTGCAGTGCCATAACTAATTTTTGTAGATACTTTATTAGATTTTGTTTGAGCATTTACAAAATTAGATAAGCTGATAAATAAAACGAAAAGGACTATTTTAGGTGTGGTGAGAAAATTCATTGTTGATTGTTTTTAATTTTTTATTAAGAACTAAATGCTTTTAAAGGCGCTAAAGCCAGATTAAATTCTAGATCTAAATTGCGCTTTGCAGCTTCATTTTTATAAATAACACGAGCACTGCCCTTTGGCTTTACATTTTTAAGTATGGTCGAAACATCTTTTGCAGATACTTTTGTCTTAAAGCCTTGCTCTAAAAATTGTTTTGTAGTATAGCTTCCAATAAAACCAGACCCTCTAAAAATACCGACTGTTTTCATTAATTTGTTTATTCCTATTAAAAAGAGTAACTGTTAATTATTTTCTGCTTTTAATACCGTTAATTAAATATTGTAATAGGTTATTAACGCTAACATTGACTTATGCGTCTAAATAATTTTATTACAACACACTTTAGAGAGCAGATAAAGTCAAAGTAGTAGTTGGGCTGGTGTTAACTATTTGCAAGAAAATAAATTAAATAATCACAAATTGAATTTTAAAGTTACAATTTAATTGGGCGCATACCAAAAAATAAATTTATTACGTTTAAGTGATTATGAAGAAAGGACTACTCATTTTTTTATTATTTTTTATACCTATAGTTTTGGTATTTCAATTAAGACCTATTAAAAAAGCTGTTAATACAGTTGCTGCCATTATAGAAACTCCAAACCTTATTAATAAGGATAGTTTAACTATACAATCTAGAGTTAATGCTGTAGATGGTTATAAACGTGTTGACTATAGTGATGGAAGTTTTGAGAACTATATCCGCAACTACAAATTGAAAGCTTTTGGAAGTAAGATTACCAACTATGATAATTCCGAATATTTTTGGCAAGGTGGTCATATCGGCGTTTTAGAAATTCCTGTACCCAAAAACGGACTACAACAATGCGCAGATGCATTAATTAGAATTAGAAGCGAATACCTTTGGGATAACAATAGAAAGGATGAGATTGGTTATAAATTTACGTCTGGTCATTATTGCTCTTGGCAAAAATATGCTGAAGGCTATCGGCCCAAAATTAATGGTAATAAAGTAACCTTTCATAAAACCGCTTCAGCAAATCAGTCTAAAGAAAACTTCTATAAATATTTAAATTTAATCTATATGTATTCTGGTACGTTGTCATTATATTACGAACTCAAATCTATTAAAGTCAAAGATTTAAGAATAGGAGACATGCTTATTAAAGGAGGTTCACCAGGCCATATTGTTATGATTGCTGATGAACTGATTAATGAGAATGGTGAAAAGTTATTTCTTCTATTTCAAGGTAATACACCAGCACAAAGTGTTCACCTAGTTAAAAACCTTGAGAATTCAAACATTTCTCCATGGTATCAATTGGAAGATGATGCCGTTATTCCAGTTTCAAATTATACTTTTAGTAGTGCGAAATTTGTGCGTTTTAAATAAGCTTCTTGTATCTTTACAGCATGAGCAAACCACTTACTCCACAAGAATTACATAACCTTGCCATGAATCATGTTGGTAAGGATTTAGAATCATGTGGTTTTGAGTTTATAGCAATTAATAGCAAGTTAAAAAAGCATCCTCAATTTGTATGTATCGATAAGGATAGTCAATACTTTTTTGTTGTAGTAAGGGCTGTAATACTACCTGAAAATCCTAATAACTTCGATGTAGTTTGGATGCAAACTTTTAAAAAGCATGCGTACGAAAAAGATGCTAAGGTTTTATATGCAGGAGTTGGTCTAGGTAATCCTGAAGGTGAAGATTTACCAATTTATTTAAATGAAGAATATCTCATAGAATATAATGGCATTCAGGTAATTGAAATGAATTTGAATTGATATGAAGAAACGAGTTGCTGTTTTAGTCCTATTCACACTTTTTTGCTGCTCTGAGCATAAAATACAGAATGTAAAACTATCTGGCCCAATCTTCGGTACAGGGTTTAATATTCAGTATTATTCTGAAAATAATAGTAACTACCAAAAGCAAATAGACAGCTTATTTAATGTTGTAAATCAATCGCTTTCAACTTATATTAAAGATTCTGATATTTCTAAATTAAATAGAAACGAAATATCTAAAATAGATCATCATTTCAAAAATGTTTTTAAAGCTTCAAAAGTTATTTATAGACAGACAGAAGGCGTTTTTGATCCCACAATTGGCAATGTGGTAAATGCTTGGAATTTTGGTGCAGAAAATAATAAATTTTTAACAGATAGTACAACCATTGATAGTTTAATGAAACACGTAGGATTCAATAGAGTTGGCCTTGTAGATCATGAAATTAAAAAATCGAAGGAAACCTATCTAGAGTTTAATGCCATTGCAAAAGGATATGGTATAGATGTAATAGCAGATTTTCTAGAATCTAAAGGAATTAAAAATTATATCGTTGATATTGGTGGAGATTTACGGGTTTCGGGTTCTAATTTTGAAAGCAAAAAAGGTTGGACCGTCGGTATCGATGATCCCAATTTTGATGGTACACAGTCCTTTTCTAAAGTAGTAGTGTTAAAAGACGAAGCATTGGCAACCTCTGGCACTTACAGAAAATTTAAGATAGATGAGAAAGGGAATCGCTATGCACATATTATTAATACAAAAACAGGCTATCCTACCAAAACAAATGTACTTAGTGTTTCTGTTATTGCAGCAGATTGTATAACAGCAGATGGCTATGCAACAGCTTTTCAAGCCATGGGAGTTGAAAATGTAAAAACCTTTTTAAATTCTCATATAGAGTTAAAGGCTTATTTTATTTATGAAGATGAAAATAAGACATTGCAGACCTTGACTCTAAATGATTTTCCGGAATAGAAATTCTTGTGACTTTTTAAAAGTTGTAGTGTCTTATAATTGCTATTAACTACTATTCAAAAAAAAGTTGAGCCTTATTCGTTTGGCTCGACTTTTTTATTTAAATACTACCGGGATTATCTCACCCTTTGCTAATCGATATTTTTCAATTTCAGCAACAGAAAGTTGAACGGTGTAATCTACTTCTTCAACTTTAAATCCTATACTACGAAGCTTTTCAAAATAATCCCTGCCATAAACCCTTACATGGTCGTACTGACCAAATATTTTCGCGCGTTCAGCTTTATCCGTTATTGTATTGTCCTCAAAAGTAGTATCTAAATTTAAATCTTGTGGTATTTGAAAAATTCCATAACCACCTGGTTTCATAACCCGATATAATTCTTGCATGGCTTTAGTATCATCAGGTATATGTTCTAAAACATGATTACACAGAATAATGTCGTAACTATTATCTCTAAAAGGAAGATTACAGATGTCTGCTTTTACATCGGCAATAGGTGATAGTAAATCCGTTGTGATATAATTTAAGTTTTTTAACGTTCTGAAGCGTTTTAAAAAACATTGTTCTGGTGCAAAATGTAAAACTTTTAAGTTTTTTGAAAAGAACTTAGTTTCATTCTTAAGGTACAGCCAAAGTAACCTATGCCGCTCTAGAGAGAGGGTAGAAGGTGATAATACATTTGGGCGTTGTGTACCGTAACCATAAGGTAAAAAACTCCTAAAACTTTTACCGTCAATTGGATCGGTGAATTTGTTGCCTTTTAGAAATAAAGCAAGAATAGGTCGTGCTAAATAGCTAAGCCTAATTAAGAATGGTCTAGGTATAATGTTAAGAAAAAATTTGAAAATTGTTTTCATTTTTTTTGTTACTCAGTGATGTACTGAGATTCGCAGAGTGTGTTTACTCGATTGTGTTTATGAATCTTTTTATTTTGTTTTTTAAAAGTTTGGTGCTAAAACTAAGTAATAATCCCAAAGGATAATTACCCAACTTCATATAAGTAAATATTTGTATTGTATTGACATCTGTGAATTTTTCAACTGTTTTAAGTTTAAATACGGTTTTTTGTTCAACAAGTAAATCGATTCTATGTCCATGATCTAAAGTAATATAGTTATAAACTTATAGGTTGAGAAATTTCTTTTTGAACAGAATATCCCATAGCCATTAATTTATAATGAAACATTCTTGATAAGCTGGTTCTAGCAATCCTGGCTCAAGAGCTTTATGAACTTTAATAGCAGCTCCATAATATTTTCTGTAATCTTATCGTAAATCATTTTCTAAATTAAAACTATAATGCTTCGCAAATCTCTGTGTAATAATTTAAAGCACTAAAGCTTTCTGACGAAACGCATCTTCTTCATTAGAACTTATGCCCAAGGCTTCATGCACATAAGCAAATGTCGAAAGGATTTCTGGTAGACCATTAACTATAGCGATGTCATGTTCAAAATGAACACTTGGTTTTCCATCTTGAGTTACAATAGTCCAACCGTCTTTAAGTTGTTTCACTTTGTGAGTTCCCATATTTATCATTGGCTCAATGGCAACAACCATACCTTCAATAAACTTTTTACCTCTACCACGTCTTCCATAATTTGGCATTTCAGGATCCTCATGCATTTTTTTGCCCAAACCATGACCAACCAATTCTCGTACAACACCATAGCCATGAGATTCACAATGTTGTTGTATTGCAAAGCCAACATCACCAACACGGTTTCCAAGTTTCAGTTGGCAAATCCCAACATAAAGCGATTTTTTGGTAACCTCAATTAGTTTTTTAGTCTCTTCAGCAACATTCCCGATTTCGAACGTATAAGCATGGTCACCGTAAAATCCATTCATTAAAGCACCACAATCTATAGATACAATATCTCCATCTATCAAAGGAATATCTGTTGGTAAACCATGAACAACGGCTTCGTTAACACTGCACAAAAGGGTAGAAGGGCAGTCGTAGAGTCCTTTAAAACCTGGTAAAGCACCATGGTCTCTTATGAATTCTTCAGCAATGGTATCTAAATGATTGGTTGTAATACCTTCTTTAACCTCTTTAGCTAACATACCTAAAGTTTTAGATACGACGAGCGCACTTTGACGCATTAATTCAATTTCTTCTTTCGTTTTTACAATTATCATGATTCTTAAATTGAGCGACAAAGATAGGTAATTATAACAATTTTAAAATATTACTAAAACATGATAAAAGACAGTTTTTTAACGTATTTTCTATCTTAATTTTGCACAGATAAAATCTAATAAAAATGTATAAAACAGTTAGTGCCGAAGAAGCTTTAAAAATCGTAAAATCTGACGACAAAATATATATACAAGCAGCTGCAGCAGTCCCAAATGTGTTAATAAGAGCACTAACGAATAGACATGAAGAACTTAGAAATGTTGAGATTTGCCAATTGCATACTGAAGGTGATGCACCATATGCTAATCCTAAATTAGCAAAGAGTTTTCATGTTAATTCATTTTTTATTGGAAAAAATGTTAGACATACTTTAAAAGCAGGTAATGGCTCCTATACACCAGTATTTTTGAGTGAAGTTCCATTATTGTTTAAACGAAATATTGTAGATGTAAATGTAGCTTTAATCCATGTTTCTGTTCCAGATATTCATGGCTATTGCTCTTTAGGTGTTTCAGTTGAAGCGACTTTAGCAGCAATTGACAATGCTGACTATGTTGTAGCTCAGGTTAATAAACAAATGCCTAGAACGTTTGGTGATGGAATTATTCACGTTACAGAAGTTAATGCCTTTGTAGAGTGTGATGAACCCTTACCAGCACATCCTATAACAACGCCAACAGATGTTGAAACTAAAATCGGTGACTATGTTGCAAATTTAATCGAAGATCGGAGCACCTTGCAGATGGGAATAGGAAATATTCCTAATGCAGTATTGTCAAGGTTGCACAATCATAAAGATTTAGGCTTGCACACTGAGATGTTTTCTGATGGTGTAATAGACTTAATCCTTAAAGATGTTATTAATGGAAACTATAAAGGTGTAAATCCAGGGAGGGCTTTAGCAACATTTTTAATGGGATCTCAACGTTTGTATGATTATGTAAATGATAATCCTTTTGTTGAGATGCGCACCTCGGATTATGTAAATGATGTGTCAGTGATTAAGCAAAATCCAAGAATGGTAGCTATTAACTCTGCAATTGAAGTGGATTTAACTGGTCAGGTTTGTGCAGATTCAATTGGGTCTAAAATGTACTCTGGTGTTGGTGGTCAAATGGATTTTATTAGAGGAGCATCACTTAGTGAAGGAGGAAAAGCAATTATAGCCTTACCTTCAATCACCAAAAAAGGAATTAGTAGAATTGTACCTTCATTAAAACCAGGAGCAGGAGTTGTTACAACAAGAGCACATATTCATTATGTAGTTACAGAATATGGTGTCGCAAATTTATATGGAAAAACAATTAAAGAGCGTGTAAAAGCCCTAGTTAAAATTGCACATCCAGACCATAGAGAAGGTATAGATAAAGCGTATTTTGAAATGGTCTAGATTATTTGCCAATTAAAATTGCCACCATTTTTTTTGTGCATTTTTTATATCTGGTTCCTCATTGGTAATCATCTGGTAAATTTCACCCCAACCAAGGATTCCTCCAATATTGCGATCATCTATAAAAAGGTCTGCATGGATTTTTCTACTTCTACTATAATCAAATTTTTCTTCTGGGAAGCTTGCATTTACAGCATAGAATTCAATATCGTTTTCTTTACAAAAATCAACGGCTTCTTGAAGTTTTTGACCACTTCTGTAGGTCCAAAGAATAAGTCTGTGACCATCTTGTTGTAATCGCTTTAAGGTTTCAAAAGCAAAAATGCGTGTTTTCCCAATTTTAGGATATGCATCTTCTACGATTGTACCATCAAAATCTATTGCAACTATTAATCTATCCTGAAAATTCATTTTATATACTCAATTGTTATGTAAAGGTACAATAATAAGAGGTTTATACAAGGCTGTGTTGTGTCATTACCAATGGCTGCGGAATTCCTAACAACTTTAAAACTGTAGGTGCAATATCTCCTAAAACACCATCTTTTATAGCCTCTAAATCCTTGTCTATTAAAATAATAGGAACAGGATTTGTGGTGTGAGCTGTATTTGGTGATCCATCAGGGTTTATCATGGTTTCGCAATTACCATGGTCTGCGATTAGGATAATTGTATAATCATTTTCTAAGGCCGTAGTAACAACATTCTTTACACATTCGTCAACAGCTTCACAAGCTTTTATAGCAGCTTTCATAACTCCTGTATGGCCAACCATATCTCCATTAGCGAAATTTAAGCACACAAAATCAACGTCTCTTTTTTTAAGTTCTGGAACTAAGGCATCTGTTAACTCATAAGCACTCATCTCTGGTTTTAAGTCGTAGGTAGCAACTTTTGGTGAGTTTCTTAAAATTCTGGTTTCACCTTTGAAGGGTTTTTCTTGCCCTCCAGAAAAGAAAAACGTTACATGAGGATACTTCTCAGTTTCGGCAATTCGTATTTGTTTCTTATTGTGTTTTTCTAACACTTCGCCTAAAGTTTCACTTAAATTATCTTTATTAAAAACAACATTAATTCCTTTAAAGCTATCATCATAATTAGTTAAAGTAACATAATGAAGATTTAGTTTATGCATGTTGTATTCATGGAAATCTTCTTGATATAGCACCTGTGTTAGTTGGCGACCACGATCGGTTCTAAAATTGAAAAATATAAGAACATCATCTTCCTTTATGATTGCCAAAGGCTTGTTATTTTTATCAACACACACTAATGGTTTTATAAACTCATCAGTGATATCATTCTCGTAATTTTCTTGAATTGACTTTAAAACATTGTGTGTGGCTGTTCCTTGTCCTTTAACTAAAGCATCGTAAGCAAATTTCACACGTTCCCAACGTTTATCTCTATCCATTGCATAATAGCGTCCTGTTACCGATGCTAATTTCCCTGTTGTTTTATTTAAATGATCTTTTAATTCTGAAATAAACCCATAACCAGATTTTGGATCCACATCTCTACCGTCTGTGAAAGCATGTACAAAGACATCTTTTAAACCATGATTATTTGCTGCATTAATTAATTCAAAAAGATGACTTATATGAGAGTGTACACCACCATCACTAACTAGACCTAAAAAATGAACGTTCTTATTGTTTGTTTTTGCATATTTAAAGGCATTTTTTAAAACTAGCTCTTCTTGTAGTGTTTTGTTTTTAACGGCAAGGTTGATTTTCACTAAATCTTGATAGACAATTCTACCTGCACCTAAATTCATGTGTCCAACTTCACTATTGCCCATTTGTCCGTCGGGTAAACCAACATGTAGCCCATCTGTTCTTAAACTGGCACTTGGATATGTAGTGTATAGTGAATCAATAAATGGTGTTTGTGCATTATCTATAGCAGAAACTTTTGGGTCGGGTGATTTTCCCCAACCATCTAAAATCATTAAAACGACCTTCTTGTTCATTTGAAAATTTTTAGTGATTTCAAAGATAACATATACTGCATTATAACAAATTGGTAAGCAAAAAAAGTTAAAAGTTTTTCTCTATTTAAAGTTTAAAGCAGACAATGTTAATAGAGAAATGGCTTTTGGGAAGATGTTAACAGATTTGTTTACAAACCGTTAAAAATATGTTATATAATTTTTTTTAGTGTAACACTTTAAAAATTATGTCGTCTCTTTAGTATAATCAAAAAACAAATCAATTAAATTTAAAATCTTTCATCATGAAAAAATCAGTAGTAGTTTTAGCCTTAGCATTGGGCTTTTCAATTAGTAATTTAAATGCATCAAACGAAATTTTAACTTCAGATGCAAATGAAGTAACTGTAAAAACAGTTGAGGTAAGCCCTTTATGTAAGGCTGTTGCAACTGGCAACTTAGATGAAGTGAATAAGCTTATTAAAGCAGGTGCAGATGTTAACACTAAATCCAATGGTATGTTGCCAATTCATTATGCAGCAAAATATAATCGTGTAGATATGATTAAAATATTAATCACTGCAGGATCTAAAATTCATGAGACATGCGATTTGGGATATACAGCTTTAACTCATGCAAAAAAAACAAAAGCAAAAGAAGCAGAATTATTCTTAAAACGTTTTAAAAAGAAAAATGCTTAGGAGTAGATAATTATTTAAGTTAGTTAGAAAACGCAACTTTATTAAGTTGCGTTTTTGTATTTTTTAATAGCTTCTCTAATTTTTTCAATTCGGTTTTCTGGATCTGGATGTGAGCTCTGAAATTCAGGAACACGATTTGGGCCAGCAGCAGTTTTTAAGATTTCCATAACTCCTATCATTTCTTCAGGATTATAACCTGCGTCTAACATAAACATAACTCCAAGTTCATCACTTTCTAATTCGTCTTCTCTTCCGTTTTTAAGTAACGTGCCTTGCCCAATTTGCTGAGCGACAGATCCCATATCTATAGCTCCGGCACCCATAACAAGGGTCTGCCAATATTTAGAATCTGTGATACGCTCATTAGAGTGTTTACCTAAAACATGACCAATTTCATGCCCAAGAACACCTGCGAGCTGATCTTGATTTTCAAGCTTAGAAAATAGTGCATAGGTAATAAATATTTGCCCTCCAGGTAAGGCAAATGCATTAATAGTGTTTTCATCTGCTAAGAGGTGAAACTCATATTTATAAGGTGTTTGTTTAGCTAAACTATTGCTTACAAGTTTATTACCTACATTGTCAACGAGTGCTTGGTAACGATTATCTGGGTGGAGTCCACCATGCTGTTGAGCCATACCAGGTGCACTTTGTAAACCAATGGCAATCTCTTGTTTTGGTGATAGTGATATGGCTTGATTTCTCCCAGTATAAGGGTTGGTTTCTTGCTGGCTACAGCGACGTATAAAAGCAAAAGTTACGATAGCTAAACCTATTAAAATTCTAACTTTAAAATTTCTTCTTCTCATAATAATTGTCTTACTGCTTTCAATTTACAAAAGTTTGACACAAACTTTATTTAAAAGTCATGAGTTTTGTAACAAAAGTCTAAGTTTTTTGCATTTAATAATTATGAGGAACAGATCAAAAGATTTACTTTTATAACTGTAAAAATAATATATGGACTACCAATTTAGAATTATTTCGAATGATGATTTATATCAAATCATCCCTTTAGTGTATGCACTAAATGAGGGTAAAGTTTCTTTGAGTTTGCTTAAATCTCGCTTTGATGAAATGAAACATGAAAACTATGAGTGTGCTGCCATTTTTGATGCTAATAAAGATATTGTAGGTGTTTCTGGGTTATGGTTTTGTACACGTCACTATGTTGGTAAATCGGTTGAGTTAGACCATGTCTATATTAAACCCGAATGTCGTGGTGAAGGTCTTGGAAAGCAATTTATGAGTTGGATTAATCACTATGTAAAAGCAAAAGGGTGTAATTCTATAGAGTTAAATACGTATGTACAGAATTATCCGTCGCATAAATTTTACTATAACGAAGGCTATGAAATTTGGGGCTACCACTTCTTTAAAAACATTTAAACGTTACTTTAAAAAGCCCAAATCTGAATTGGTGGCAATTTCATAAGAAGCTTTGCTATGTTCAAAAATTCTAGCCTCTAAGGTGCCTTTTAAAGTGATAGTATCATCTTTTACATCTATCCAACTTCCTTCGCGTAAGCCAATTACAGGTTGTGTGTTATACGCATGAAACTCTTTAATCCGTGTTTCTCTAGTTTCTCCCATGTGCGTGCTACCAGTAATTGGGTCTAAATAATGCGGATTTATACAAAATGGTACTAATCCTAAAGTTTTAAAGCTTGGAGGATAGACAATAGGCATATCATTAGTCGTATTCATAGTTAAACCACAAATATTACTACCAGCACTAGTACCCAAATAAGGGATGCCATTATTAACAGCATTTTTAATAGCTACTAAAACATCGTTTTTATACAATTGAGAAACTAATACAAATGTATTTCCTCCACCAACAAAAATACCTTGAGCCTTATCAATAGCATCTTTAGGGTTTTCGAATTCGTGAATACCTCTTACAGATTTACCAATACTGTTAAAGGCTTTAGATGCTGTTTTCGTATAATCATTATGAGAAATACCGCCTGGCCTGGCATATGGAATAAAAAGAATCTCATCTGCATATTTAAAATGTAGCTTCAATTCATCTAATAAATATTCTAAATAACCACTGCCATGAATGGTAGATGTGCTTGCAATTATAATTGATTTCAAAATTTGATGTTTTAGATTCTTACGTTTACAAAGAAAGTTAAACTTTTTAAAAGTCTGCTTTATGTTTTAACAAACATTTATCAACAAATTCCTATGAGAATTGAAGAATATGTCCGAAATTTATTACTCTTAAAAATAGTATAGATATATGAAACAGATATTACTCCTATTATTTAGTTTTTTTACGATATCAGCTCTGAGTCAAGATGTTGATAGAATATTAATCAATGGAAAAATCATTGTGTCAACCGAAGATAAAGAAGGTGTGACAGTTTACAATACATCTTCTAATAAAGGAACTACTACGGATAAAGAAGGTTATTTTAAAATTAAAGTTGCAATTAATGATATTGTAGAGTTTGGGGCACTTCAATTTAAAGACTTTACAGCTACCATAACAGAAAAAATTATTACTTCTAAGCGCTTAACTGTAATCTTGGTAGAAGAAGTTAATAAACTAGATGAAGTAGTAGTGTTACCATTTGATCTTACAGGTAACTTAAATGCAGATTTGGAGAATGTAAGAACCTATAATGTAAGTTTAGATGATGTTTATCTTGGTTTAAATCATATTACTCATTTTGAGTTTTCCCCAGATTACAAAACCAAAGCAGATAATTTGGCATTTAACGAATATAACCCTAGAGTTGATAACATGCTTAATGTTGTCAATCTTGCAGGCTTTTTATTAAGCCAAGTTGTAGATATGGATGGAGATAAGCCTAAAACAAAGGAAGAAAAAGAAATAGCTAAAACACCTTTTAAAGAAGCTCTAGACCAGTATAGTGTTAATTATATTCACTCTAATTTCAATATTCCTATAAATGAGGTGGATGCTTTTATCAATTATGTTGAAAAAGAAGGAGTTGATAAAGAATTGTTAAAGGAAAATAAAGAGTTACAGTTTTTAGAACGCATCACACAGCTGAGTAAAGCTTTCATAAAACTTAAGAGTGAAAAAGATTAGTGGACTTTGTTTTTTTATTGTATTTATCACGACTTTGTTTCTAAACGCACAGCACAAAGAATTGAAAGGTCAACTTATCGCGAACCACGAGGTAGAAGGTATTCATATAATAAATAAGACAGCCTCTAAATACGCTATTTCCGATGAAAAAGGGAATTTTATAATTATAGCGAAAGCATCAGATACATTATATATTTCGGGTATAAGATACCAAGCTCAGAGTTTTGTAGTTACAGAATCTATTAAGATTTTAGGTTATTTTAGTGTACAGCTCGTTGAAAAAATAATCGAGTTAAACGAAGTTGTAGTTGGCAAAATATTAACAGGAAGCTTAAAGTCTGATGTTGAAAATTCTGATGCAAAAGCTGAAATTAACTTCTACGACTTGGGTATTCCCGGTAATACTAATTTACCTTTAACTCAAAACGAACAACGTTTATATGATGCAGACCATGGTAAATTTGTGTATTACTATGGTCTAGGAATCACAATAAATGTCCATAAAATATTAAATAGAATTAATGGTGATACTAATGAATACAAGGAAAGAATAGAAACAGAGTTTA
>NZ_CAXBGB010000053.1:0-22243 GCF_963975125.1 uncultured Winogradskyella sp.
AATAAAATGTGCTTCAACTACTATAATTATAAAGTAACATCAAGGCCAAAAATGATTGCTCAAATTCAGTTTCTGCTTTAAATTTGAGTATGTTTTTAAAAGTTTGATAGCTTTACTTTCAATATTTACATAAACTCAAAAATTGCAATCTTTGGAGGAATAGAGCAGACCAAATGAATATGTGTTTTTGAACAAATAATCTATTGTCATTCATCGCAAAACACACTCTGAGTGGTAAAATTGAAATTTAAAAATATGTCTATAAAAACCCTGTAAACGAAATTTAAAAACTATGAAACATATATTTATTCTAACAACTATTATATTGTTTAGTTCAATTACATCACCTCTGTTTGCTCAACAAGATGGTTTTATTAAGGACTATTTGGTGCGATTGGAAAATTCCCGAAAGTATTTAATTCTTGTTGCAGAAACAATGCCAGAGGACAAATACAACTTTAGAGCATCACCAGAGTCAATGACTTTTGCGGAAAACTTAATGCATATAGGATATGCTATAGATTGGCATAGTCAGTCATTGTTAGGTGAACGAGAATCTAGGGATTGGAAAACTGATACAATTTTTAAGGTTAACAATAAATCAAAAGAAG
This sequence comes from uncultured Winogradskyella sp., assembly GCF_963975125.1. Classification (GTDB taxonomy): domain Bacteria; phylum Bacteroidota; class Bacteroidia; order Flavobacteriales; family Flavobacteriaceae; genus Winogradskyella. The sequence goes on from NZ_CAXBGB010000053.1 coordinate 612, forward strand.
AGATGATTGCAACAATTAATAAAACATTCGACGAAACCATAAAACTAATTAAACAATTTGATACAACTCAATTAGATGTCGAGCTAGACTATTTTGGTTTGAATAGAACAAAACGCCAAATTTTCTTATTACTTGCAGACCACATAACTCACCACAGAGGACAAATTATTGTTTATATGAGACTAAACGGACTTGTTCCACCTAGATACGTTTTGTTTCAATGACTTAAACAAATTGAATTAAAATTAAGGAAACGGATATTTTGAAAAATAATGCCCTCTTGAAAACAACGAAATAGCAAGCCGTCTATAAAAAATTGTTATTTTTAGCTTAACCAACATTTGTGATACTAAAAACACATAATGATTTTTGAAAAAAATGATAGCGGATGGAAAATCCTAACTGATATAAATCTATATATAGCTTAAAATAATCTCAATGAAAAAACTTATTCTTTTATCATTATTAGTAGCCTTAACTCTTAATCTTACTGCCCAAGAAACAATAGACTACTCAAAACAAGTAGCAACACTAAACAGTACAATAGAAACACTTTATTCAGTTATTTCGGGAGATAAAGGTGTAGAACGCAACTGGGAATTATTTAAGTATTTATTTCATAAAGACGCAAAACTTATACCTACTGGTAACACCAAAGAAGGTATAGTCATTGCGCGTTATATGTCTCCACAAGACTATATCAGTTCCTCAGGAAAATGGTTGATTGAAAACGGTTTTCATGAAGTTGAAATAAATAGAGAAACACAATCCTTTGGTAATATTACTCAAGTATTTAGCACTTACGAATCGTTTAAAATTAAAAGTGATACTGAACCTTTTATGAGAGGCATCAATAGTATTCAATTAATGAATGACGGTGAGCGTTGGTGGGTTATTAACATCTATTGGATGCAAGAAACTAAGGAAAACCCTATTCCTGAAGAGTATTTACCAAAAAATTAATCTCAGATAAATCCACTTAATCAATTCGAGTGAAATTGTTTTTGGGAGAACTTTTTGATACTTCTCGATACAATTTGTTAAAGCTTCGCTTCGGTATCTTCAATCAAAATATATTTTGACTTCGATAATCTTACAAATCACTCTAAGTGACGTCCACTAATATCATCTGCTAAAAAAATCTTAAATAGCATTTGAGTTCTAACTTATACTCCTTACTTTTATCAGAACGTTTTACAAAACTATTATATGACATTTTCATTTAAATCAAATTCAATTCTAACTATTGCTTTAGCATTTTCTATCTTAAGTAGTGCTCAAAATTCAACAGAAAAAGCAACACCTGTTTTTAAAGATGGTGAAGCACAAATTGTAGAGGCTTTTAAGGATTCCAAAAAATGGATTCGCCATGATTTATGGGTAGAAACAGAATTTGATACTGATGGAGATGGTGAACCAGATCGCATGCACGTTGCAGTAACGCGACCAGAGCAAACTGATACAGAAGGACTAAAACTACCAATAATATATGTGTCTAGTCCTTATTTTGCAGGCGTCGCTGCAGATGCACCTGGTACAATGTGGGACGTAAATATAGAATTAGGAGGAACTGCAAAAGAACGTTTTCATCCAGACGTAACACGTCGTGGACAACGTCCAATTATTTCAAACTCGCATATTAGAAAATGGGTACCAAGAGGATATATAGTTGTACACTCTTCTTCTCCTGGGACAGGTTTATCAGATGGTGCACCAACTATTGGTGGACAAAACGAATCATTAGCCCCAAAAACAGTTATCGACTGGTTGTGCGGACGTGCAACTGGCTATACAGAACGCAACGGAAATGAAGAAGTAAAAGCGTTTTGGTCAACAGGGAAAGTTGGTATGACTGGTACTTCATACAACGGAACTATTCCGTTAGCAGCCGCAACAACTGGAGTTGAAGGCTTAGAAGCTATAATTCCTATTGCACCAAATACATCCTATTATCATTATTACCGTTCAAATGGATTAGTACGTTCTCCAGGTGGTTACCTAGGAGAAGATATTGATGTTCTTTATGATTTTGTACATAGTGGTGACGAAGACAAACGAGAATATAATAACAAAACTGTTCGCGATATAGAAATGATGAATGGTATGGATAGACAAACTGGTGACATGAATGACTTTTGGGCTGGTAGAGATTACCTCAACCAAATGGGTAACATGAAGGCTGCATTATTGATGTCTCATGGTTTTAACGATTGGAATGTGATGCCAGAACACAGTTACCGCATTTACAAAGCTGCAAAGGAGAAAGGGTTACCAACTCAGATTTATTACCACCAAAATGGTCATGGTGGACCACCACCTACTTCAATGATGAATAAGTGGTTTACAAAATACTTACATGGTATTGATAATGGTGTTGAAAAAGAAGAAAACAAAGCTTATATCGTTAGAGAAAATGATGATAGACAGCAACCAACTGCTTATAAAGATTACCCAAATCCTAAAGCATCAGATGTAACCTTAAACTTAACTTATGGAGGAAGTACTATTGGTGGTTTAACAATTGAAAATGTCGAAGCTGCAGGAGAAATGTTTTCTGATGATGCCTCTATTTCCGGAAGTGATCATGCAAAAGCAACAAGTTCAAAGCATAGACTCTTATATGTAACTCCAAAATTAAAAGAAGATCTTCATATTTCTGGTGTACCAAAAGTAACTATAACATTAGCTAGTAGTAAATCAGCAGCTAATTTATCAGTTTGGTTAGTGTCTTTACCTTGGGAAGATGGGAAGGATGTAAAAATAACAGACAACATAATAACTCGTGGTTGGGCTGATCCAAAAAATCACAAATCGTTGACCAAAGAAGAGGGCCTAATAATTGGAAGAGACTATTCTATAACTTTTGATTTACAGCCAGATGATCAAATTATCAAAGCAGGTCAACAAATAGGTTTTATGATTTTTTCAAGTGATAAAGAATTCACCTTACATCCAAAGCCTGGTACAGAAATAATGATACATCTAGGTCAAACTAAATTAACTTTACCTGTCGTTGGTGGTGCTGAAGCTTTTAAGAAAGCTACAAACTAGTTCTTAATCAGTTTGAAAGTTTTTACAACATTATGGCCTTCAACTTTTAGAAAGTAAATACCAGATTCTAAAGATGACGTATTTATGGTATTCGTATTTCTGTTGATATCTATTTGTTTTCCTAGAACATCAAACATTTGAAATTTAAGATTTAAATTTTCAGACTGAATAGTAATTACATCCCTAAATGGATTAGGAAAAATAGTCACTGTTTCAACTTCGAATTCTGGTGTGTTTAATACATTATTACAATTAGGATTAACAGTTGTTGACGTCATAAATGTACCATTATTGATAAACCAATTTTGCCACTCACCTCCACTTCCTGTTTGCCAATCCGATAAATCAAAATAATTTTCACCTGTAGTCATTCCTGGTACTTTATAAACTTTTAAGGCTTCATTACTTTGTAACCAATTCAATGGATTTCCACTAGTGCAATTCTCTGGTAAATAATCTGTAGCACAATTAGTTTGTATAAAAAAAGCATGCTCTTCATAATTAGGGTAATCTCCATATACATAAGCTTTGCCATCAGAATCTACACAAACAGCTGTATATTCATTACAAGCAATTCCGAAAGCTCTGCTTGTATTATCAGTTGCATAACGTGCTAAAAACGCACTATGTCTTCCTCTTCTGTCTGGATTGTCGTAATGAGTATCTGTTATAATATCTTCTAAAAAAGGGATTTCTAAAAAATCATTATATCCTAAGGTTGCTCTAGAATGGTATGGATTGCTTAAAGCTTGGGCAGTGGTTATTGTACCATTTTGGGCAGAAAAATAACCACTTCCTAAAATTGCCATTCCAGCACTTGTACCACCAATAACTCCACCTTTTACGTTGACAAAATTATTTAAGGCATCTTCTAAAGCATTGTCTTTAAAATAACTCACGTAATTATATTGATCACCACCAGCAAACCAAATAGCTTCGGCATTTTCAACTTTACTTAAAACATACTCATTTGTTGCGCCTTCTTCATTATAAATAACAAATGTGGTCACAGAATTTACTGTTACACCTAATTCTGAATAGAAATAATTATTATAGCCGCTACTGCCAGAAGTTCTCAAAACTACAACATCACCACCATTGGCTTTATTTAAGAACCAAACCATAGCTTCGTCGCTTTCACTTGCTCCACCCATTAGGCAAATTCCAGAATCAGGATTAACCACAAAATCGGTTGTATTTCCTGTAGCATATTCAACATAGTCTTGTGAAAAACTGAACTGAAAACTAAAAAGGATAATTAAAACAACTTTATACATATATTAATTTTTTGAGTTAGTCACTTAGTTGCTGTTAGTTTTGATACTGTCATTCAATTAGTTACAATGTGTTTTTCTTTAAAAATATGCAAACATACTGATAGAATCTTCTAGTTCTTCCTTCGGTTTTATGTAACTAGTTTAAAATCAGTAGAAATAAAAATAAAATCACGTTTCTTAAGTGTATAACTCAATTAATTTTTATCTTCAAGAAGTGGCACAAATCGAAATTTGCCAAACTCGTGCTTTTCAAAGTCTTTTGGCCCTTTTCGAATAAACATAGTCATGACTTGAACATCTTCACCAACAGGAATCACTAAACGTCCTCCTATAGCTAATTGACTCAACAAAGGATTAGGTACAAATGGTGCACCAGCTGTTACTATAATACTATCGAAAGGAGCTTCATCTGGCAAACCCTTATAGCCATCGCCAAAAATGAGTTTCTTAGCTCTATAACCTATTTTAGGCAAGAATTTAAATGTTTTTTTAAACAATTCTTGCTGACGCTCTATACTATAAACTTTAGCACCAAGCTCAATCAATACAGCACACTGATAACCACTTCCTGTTCCTATTTCAAGTATTTTATCACCAGTTTTAATTTGTAATAATTCTGATTGAAAAGCAACAGTATAAGGTTGTGAAATAGTTTGATCTGCAGCAATTGGAAACGCTTTGTCTTGGTATGCATGATCTATAAAACCAGAATCCATAAATAGGTGTCTCGGTATTTTACCAATGGCTTTTAAAACGCTATTATTTTTTATTCCTTTTTTAATCAGCGTTTCAACAAGTTTCTGGCGCATTCCTTGATGCTTAAATGTATCTTTCAAAAGCGTAGTTTAGTTTACGCTAAATTAATTTAAAGAAGTTCAAGTTCAAAGGAAGATTTTAAACTTTATTCAATTAATGATTTCTAAGTATTTTATATTTTCTTTTTCAACTTTTTAAATCAAAACGACTATTTTTGTTAAAAACAGAAAAACATGCTAAAAGCTGGTGTTCTTGGTGCTGGTCACCTTGGTAAAATTCATCTAAGACTACTTAACCAATCTAAAAAATATGAGCTCGTAGGTTTCTATGATGCTGATCCTGAAAATGCAAAACTTGTGGTTGCTGAATTCGGTTATACATATTTTGATACCATTGATGCTTTAATAAATGCTGTAGATGTTGTAGATATTGTAACTCCTACGCTTTCGCATTACGAATGTGCAAAACAAGCTATTAAAAAAGGAAAACACATTTTTATAGAAAAACCAATTACCAATACGGTTGAAGAAGCCGAAACCATTAGAGCCTTAGTTGCAGAACATGAAGTTAAAGGACAAGTTGGACATGTTGAGCGTTTTAATCCTGCCTTTATTGGTGTAAAAGATCAGATTGAAAATCCAATGTTTATAGAATGTCATAGACTTGCAGAGTTTAATCCTCGTGGTACAGATGTGCCTGTGGTATTAGATTTAATGATTCACGATATAGATATTATTTTAAGTGTTGTAAACTCTCCTGTGAAACACGTTTCTGCAAGTGGAGTTTCTGTAGTTAGTGAAACACCAGATATTGCCAATGCACGAATTGAATTTAAAAACGGTTGTGTTGCAAACCTTACAGCGAGTAGAATTTCACTAAAAAATATGAGAAAGACTCGATTCTTTCAAAAAGACGCCTATATCTCTGTAGATTTTCTTGAAAAGAAATGTGAAGTAGTAAAAATGAAAGATGCACCAGAAAACCCAGGTGATTTTGATATGATACTTCAAAATGCGGAAGGTCTAAAAAAACAAATCTATTTTGACAATCCAGAAATACAGAATAACAACGCCATTTTAGATGAGTTAGAAACGTTTGCTGACGCTATTAATAACAACACTAAGCCAATTGTAACTTTGCATGATGGCACAGAAGCATTGCGTGTAGCTTCAATGATTATTAATCAATTTTAAATAACATAATAGAGTACGTCAGTTCTAGTGATTTCGAAATATCGAAATTGTATCGAGAACTCATCTTTAAATAAATAACCTGAGACACTACGACAAGCTCAGTGCTACAAAAAAATAGAAAAATGAAAAACATAGCAGTTATTGGAGCAGGAACAATGGGGAATGGTATTGCCCACACGTTTGCACAATCTGGATTTAAAGTTCAGCTTATAGACCTTAGTGAAGCATCGCTAAAGCGAGGTGTAGATACTATCGCAAAGAATTTAGACCGAATGGTTTCTAAGGATAAAATTACAGAAGAAGATAAAACAACAACTTTAGAAAACATAACTTTATTTACCAGTATTACTGAAGGAGTTGAATATGCAAGCTTAGTTGTTGAAGCCGCCACTGAAAACGTAGATTTAAAACTTAAAATCTTTAAACAGTTAGATGAAGCTTGCAGTGAAGACACCATTTTAGCTAGCAACACCTCTTCTATTTCTATTACACAGATTGCTGCAGTTACCTCTAGACCAGACAGAGTCATTGGTATGCACTTTATGAACCCAGTACCTATTATGAAATTAGTAGAAATTATTCGTGGTTATAATACTAGTGATGAAGTGACAGATACTATCATGGAATTATCTAAAACCTTAGGTAAAATACCAACTGAAGTTAACGATTATCCTGGCTTTGTTGCCAATCGTATTTTAATGCCTATGATTAACGAATCTATTGAAACTTTATATAATGGTGTTGCTGGTGTTGAAGAAATTGATACCGTTATGAAATTAGGTATGGCACATCCAATGGGTCCTTTACAATTGGCTGATTTTATTGGTCTAGATATTTGTTTATCTATTCTAAATGTGATGTACGACGGCTTTAAAAAACCAAAATATGCACCTTGTCCTTTATTGGTTAATATGGTTAGAGCTGGAAAATTAGGTGTAAAATCTGGTGAAGGTTTTTATGATTATTCTAAGAGTAGAAAAGCTGAGAAGGTCTCTAGTCAGTTTTTAAAATAAACATATGAAATGTCATTGCGAGCCTGCCTGTTAGCAAACAGGGACGCAGAACCTGGTCGTCTTTTTCATTGAAACTTATTTCTTTATAAAAAGATTGTCACGCTTTTTTTCTAATAAAAAAGCTCGCAATGAAAGATACGATATACATGGCAAAAATAATTCCATTTAAAGCTGTAAAACCAACGAGAGCAATTGTTGGTCTCGTTGCTGCTCGTCCATACCAAAGCTACACAGTTGATGAACGTGAATCTCGAATGGATTTTAATCCATTTAGTTTTCTTCATATCGTTAATCCTGGTTATAAATATGATCAAGAAGTTACAGGAAAGAAACGCTATAAACTGGTTAAAAATCGGTATTCAGAATTTAAAGAGGACGGCGTTTTTGTTACCGATGAAAAACCTTCATTATATGTTTATAAAATTGTGAACAGACATGGTCAGGAATTTAATGGTATTATAGCCGCAACAAGTGCTGAAGATTACGAAAATGATGTCATAAAAAAACACGAAGACACTATTACCAAGCGTGAGCAAACTTTTAAAACCTATATTCAAACCGTAGGTTTTAATGCCGAACCTGTACTTCTCACCTATCCCGATAACAATGTAATCTCAAACATTATAAAAGAAACTCAAAAAGAGCATGCAGAGTTTGAGTTTACTATGACCTATAGAGATACTCATTATTTATGGAAGATAGATAATAAAGATTCTATTGCTATAATTCAAAATGAATTTAAGCAAATGGAAACTATTTATATTGCTGATGGTCATCACAGGTCTGCTTCATCTTATTTATTATATAAAGATGAAAAAGAACAGAATCCAAATCATAACGGAAGTGAATCGTATAACTTCTTCATGTCTTATTTAATTCCAGAATCAGATTTAGTTATTCATGAATTTAATAGACTTATTAAAGATCTCAATGGACTAACCAAAGAAGAATTTCTAATAAAACTAGATGCAGTCTATCGTATTGAAAATAGAGGAATTATACCATATAACGCATCTAAATCTCATCATTTTAGTATGTATTTAGATGGTGAGTTTTATTCTTTATACTTACGAAAAACAAACTATAAATTTAAAACAGCACTAGACGAGTTAGATGCACAATTGTTATATAAAACAATTCTTCAGCCTATATTAGGCATTGATGATTTAAGAAACGATAATCGCATAGAATATGTGAATGGAACACACGAAATGATTACCATAAAAACGAGTGTAGATAGTGGTGAATTTGCGGTTGGCTTTGGTATGTGCCCATCTAATGTAGAGCAGATGAAACAAATTGCTAATGAAGGCTTAAAAATGCCGCCAAAAAGCACCTATATCTTACCAAAATTAAGAAGTGGAATTACTATTTATGAGTATTAGTAAAAATCTTAAAGACATAAAATCAATATTACCTGACCATGTTACTTTAGTTGCAGTTTCTAAAACCAAACCTATAAGTGATTTAATGGAAGCTTATGATGCTGGTCAGCGAATTTTTGGTGAAAATAAAATCCAAGAAATGGCTGATAAACATGAGCAAATGCCAAAGGATATTCAATGGCATATGATTGGGCATGTGCAAACAAACAAAGTTAAATACATGGCTGAATTTGTGAATCTAATCCATGGAGTTGACAGCTATAAATTACTGAAAGAAATTAATAAACAAGCTAAAAAACATGATAGAGTTATAGACTGTTTGCTACAAATTAAAATAGCGCAAGAAGATCGTAAATTTGGGATATCAGCATATACTGCTTCTACTCTACTTCAATCTAACGAGCTTTCAGAATTAAAACATATAAATGTTATTGGTGTAATGGGAATGGCAACATTTACAGACAAAACAACACAAGTGGAAAAAGAATTTAAACTCTTAAAATCTACTTTTAATAAACTAAAAAATTTGAACTCTAAACTTAAAACTATTTCAATGGGAATGAGTGGAGATTATCAGTTAGCAATTGACTGTGGTAGTACTATGATTAGAGTTGGAAGTAGTATATTTGGAGCACGAAATTATAATTAATACGTCATTCTAGAAGATACGACGAAGCAATCTCTACGATTAAAGAGATTACAACAGCTTTTTCTAAAAGCTTCTTAATGACAACTAAACAAATTAACAACATTTACGCAATACTAGACATAGAAACCACAGGTGGTAAATACAATGAGGAAGGCATAACGGAAATTGCGATTTACCAGTTCGATGGTCATAAAGTAACGGATCAGTTTATTTCTTTAGTAAATCCAGAACGCGAGATTCAACCCTTTGTAGTGAATCTTACAGGTATTAATTCTAATATGCTTAAGAATGCACCTAAATTCTACGAGGTTGCTAAACGTATTGTAGAAATTACTGAAGATTGTATAATAGTTGCGCATAACTCTTCTTTTGATTACAGAATTCTGAAAACAGAATTTAAACGATTAGGCTTTCCTTTTAAACGAAAAACACTTTGCACTGTAGAGCTTTCTAAAACATTAATTCCTGATATGGAATCTTATAGTTTAGGAAAATTAGCACGAGCACTTGGTATTCCTATGAGCGATAGACATCGTGCCAACGGAGATGCAATGGCTACTGTAAAACTCTTCAAAATGTTATTGAACAAAGATTTAGAAAAAGTGATTATAAAAGATGCGGTAAAAGTTGAACAAAAATCAAACCTTGCTCCTAATCTTACAGAAATTATAGAAAAGTTACCATCAGATACAGGCGTCTATTATATACATAAAGAAAATGGCGAAATTATATATATAGGAAAGAGTAAAAATATAAGGAAGCGTATAACACAACATTTTACTAATAAGAATTCAAAATCGAAGAAGATTCAAGCTCTAGTTCACACAGTTACTTACGAAAAAACAGGTAGTGAATTAGCAGCACTTTTAAAAGAAAGCGAAGAAATAAAAAAAAACAAGCCTCTCTTTAATAGAGCCTTAAGGCGTACCGTATTTACTCATGCGCTCTATAGTTACATGGATGAAAATGGGTATATCAATCTAAAAATTGATAAAGCCAATAGTAAAGAATTACCTATAACTACATTTAGCACTAGATCTAGCGGAAAACATTTTATGTTTAAAGTTGTAGAGGATTATAACTTATGTCAAAAACTAACTGGATTGTACACTACAAAAACCAGTTGCTTTAAATACGATGTAAAAGAATGTCTAGGGTCTTGTATTAATGAAGAACCCGTTGAAGCCTACAATAAACGTGTTAAATCTCTCGAAGAAAAACATAGTTACGAAAATAAAAATATGCTTATTATAGATAGAGGTCGAGATATAGATGAGAAAAGTGTGTATTTAATTGAAAATGGCATCTTTAAAGGCATGGGCTTTTTCGATTTAAACCACCAAATAAACAATAAAGAAGTATTAATGTCTTTAATTACTCCTATGAATAACAACAAAGACAATCAGCATATTATTCAAAGTTATATGCGACGAAATAAGCGATTAAAAATTATTGAGTTAAACAAAAAATAATGAAATTAAAATTATTATTTCTTGCGGTTTCTATTTCCATGTTAAGTTTTTCTCAAGACTACAATGTTGCGATGAAAGTCTCAAAAAGTGATTTAGAAAAAACTTATTACGAAAAAGATTCAACTGCAAACGCTTTAGTTATTTACGACTATGGTAATAGTTTTATAGACAAAAAAACATTTTGGCTCAGAGTACAGGTAAAACAGAAAATAAAAATCTTAAAAACTGACGGAATCAGCAGAGGTGAAATTGAAGTAAAATTATATAAAGATAAATCATCAGAAGAGCAGATAATAAAAATACGAGGTGCATCCTACAATTTAGAAAATGGGCAAATGGTTAAAACAGAATTAAAGCCTAGTGCCATTTTCGAGGAAGAAAACAAAGATTATACACTAGTGAAATTTGTTTTGCCTAATGTTAAAGTTGGAAGTGTTATTACTTACAGCTACGAAACACAATCTCGTTTTATAAGAAAATATCAACCTTGGTATTTTCAAGGGTCAGACCCCGTTTTGTATAGTGAATATAACACTAGCATTCCAGGGAATTACGAATATAATATTAAACTTGTGGGCTCAACACCACTGCATACCAACACAAGTCGAATAGAGAAAAACTGTATAATTTTAAGTAATGGTGCAAGTACTGGCTGTTCTATATCAAAATACGTGATGAAGAATATCCCTGCATATAAGCGTGAAAAGTTTACTACAACATCCTTAAACTATATTGCAAGAATAGAATACGAATTGAGTATTATAAGAGGGTTCGATGGTAGCATAAAAAAACTAACTAAGTCTTGGGCAGATGTAGATAAAGAATTAGAGAGTAGCGCCAATTTTGGACGGCAAATCAGCAGAAAAAGTCTAGCAAAGAAAGTTCTACCTGAAGAAATAAAATCAATAGATAACGATTTAACCAAAGCTAAAGCGATTTATCAATTTGTACTAGACAATTATAAATGGAATGGAAAATCTGAACGTTATGATGTTTCAGTCAAAAATTTGCTAAAGGAAAAAATCGGTAATTCATTTGAGATTAACTTATTATTAGAAAATCTATTGACCAATCAGGATTTTGAGGTTTATCCAATACTAATGTCAACACGTGCCAATGGGCTAGCTACAAAGGTTCATCCAGTTCTTACTGATTTTAATTATGTGATTTTAAAGGTAATAATAGGTGAAGAAAACTACTTTTTAGATGCAACTGATCCGTATTTATCATTTGGCGAATTACCATTTAAATGCCTAAACCAATACGGAAGACTTATAGAATTTGAAAACGGAAGCTATTGGGAAAATATTGAGATAGATGCTTTGTCATCTCGACAGCATAAAATAGAATTATTGTCCTTTGAAGATGATGCTTTTTCTGGAACTATTGAAAGTAAATTTACAAGATATCATGCTCATAATGTGAAACAGAGGTTCTATGAGAATTCTCAAGTATATAGAGAAAAGAAGGCTGACAAATTTGTGGACATCATAATAGAAGATCTTGATATTATAGATTTTGATAAAACGAAAAATGAATTTAGCGAAAAGATTACCATAACCATAAAGCCCGAATTTATCGGAAACAAAATCTATCTAAATCCATTTTTTATCAAATTTTTTGAAGAAAACCCATTTAAGCTTCAAGAACGGTCCTATCCTATAGATTTTGGCTATAAAGACATTTATTTCTATGTAATGAAAATAAACTTAAATGATAAGTTAAAGGTTGTAGGAATTCCTGATGGATTTAAATATAACCTACCAAATAAGTCAGGATCTTTAGTTTTTAATATAGATAATAATGACGGTGAGCTCATTCTATATTTTAAAGTTAACTTTGACATGACAATCTATCCACCAGAGTTTTATAGTCACTTGAAAAAATTCTTGAATAAGGTTGTTGAGATACAAAAAAATACTGTTATAGTATTAGAGAAACAATAGTTTTACTTTTTGTAATTTTAAAACATGGAATCAGAAAATAATCATACTTGGAAAACCAAACTACACGAAATCATCTATGAAGCGGACACACCTGCAGGAAAATTATTTGATGTAGTTCTTCTCATAGCTATTCTTGCTAGTATTATTTTAGTAATGTTAGAAAGTATTAATAGCTTTGATGAAAAGTATCATGTTTTTTTAAATGTTTCTGAATGGGTTATCACCATATTATTCACTATAGAATATATTTTGAGAATCGTAACCGTAAAAAAACCGTTAAAATATATTACGAGTTTTTATGGTGTTATTGATTTATTATCAACCATACCAAAGTACTTGTCTCTAGTATTTGTTGGTACACATGCCTTAGTTGCCTTGAGAGCTTTGCGCCTACTAAGAGTTTTTAGGATTCTTAAATTAGCACGATATTTAGGTGCATCAAATCAATTAACCAATGCAATTAAAGCTAGTAGAGCAAAAATTTCTGTCTTTCTATTTGCCGTAATAATAGCTGCTATAATTTTTGGGACTATTATGTATTTGGTAGAAGGCGAAGAAAATGGGTTTACAAATATACCAAAAAGTGTTTATTGGAGTATTGTTACCTTAACCACGGTTGGCTTTGGTGACATAGCGCCACAAACTCCTTTAGGTCAGTTTATAGCCAGCTTAATTATGATTTTGGGTTATGGTATTATTGCTGTACCTACTGGTATTGTTTCTGCCGAATATACAAAAGCGTCAGAAACTAAAGGAAAAATCTCTGATGAGGAACATAAGCATTTAAAAAACGTTGCACTTAACACACAATGCTGTGTAAATTGTTTAGCGGAGACACATAAAGACGACGCAGAATTCTGTCATAAATGTGGAGGTAAATTGCACCATGAGTAATACACTTATATCAATCGTTGGCCCAACTGCCATTGGTAAAACTGCTTTGAGTATTAAACTGGCTCAACATTTTAATGCTGAAATTATTTCTGCAGATTCTCGTCAATTTTATAAAGAGATGAATATCGGTACTGCTGTACCAACTATAGAAGAACTTAGTGCTGCCAAGCAACATTTTATTCAACATAAATCTATACAAGATAATTATAATGTTGGTGATTTTGAGCGAGAAGCTATTTCTAAAATAGAAAAATTACATCTAAAAAACCCAGTAGCAATTATGGTTGCTGGTTCTGGCTTATACGTTAAATCAATAATTAAAGGGCTTGATTATTTCCCTGAAGTAGATTCTAACATTAGAACTGAATTGATCAAAAAACTTGAAGAGAAAGGTTTAAGAACATTGCAAGAACAACTAAAAATACTTGATTTAAAAGCATATAATCTAATTGCGATTGACAATCCTAAACGTATCATAAGAGCTTTAGAAATCTGTATAGGAACGGGGAAAACCTATTCGTCTTTTTTAACTAATCCTAACAAACAACGAAAGTTTAAAACTATTTCTATAGGACTAGATGCGGATCGCTCTATTATCTATGATAGAATAAACCAGCGAGTAGATATAATGATTGAAAATGGATTGTTAGAAGAGGCAAAAGCACTGCTAAAGTTTAAACATTTAAATGCCTTAAATACGGTAGGTTACAAAGAACTCTTTGGTTATTTTGAAGGAAACTCGACCCTAGAGTTTGCCATTTCAGAAATTAAAAAGAACACAAGGCGATTTGCAAAGCGTCAACTCACATGGTTTAGAAAAGATGAAACTATAAATTGGTTTAATTATAAAACTGATGTTAAAGAGATTATTCAGTTTATTGAAAAATAAGTATTAAAAAAATCCAGCTCTAAGGGCTGGATTTTTTTATACTTAAGTCTATTCCGGTTTATTATTAATTACTAATCTAAAACCTTCCCCATGAATATTTAAAATTTCAACATTTGGATCTGGTTTTAAATACTTACGAAGTTTAGCAATATATACATCCATACTACGAGATGTAAAATAGTTATCATCTCTCCATATTTTAGTTAATGCTAATTCTCTTGGCATTAAATCGTTTTCATGCAGTGCTAACAATCGTAGTAGTTCATTCTCCTTTGGAGACAACTTTGATGGGTTTTCTCCATCAAATTTCAAGAAACGAAGTTTTGAATTTAAATCGAAACGACCGATTTTAAATTCAAATTGTTTGCTATCCGCTACAGTATCTGTTGCCTTACGTTGTATAATTGCTTTTATCTTCATTAAAAGAACTTCACTATCAAACGGTTTATTAAGATAATCATCTGCACCTACTTTATAGCCTTTAAGTACATCTTCTTTCATTGCTTTGGCCGTTAAGAAAATGATTGGCACATCTGTATTTTTTTCACGGATCTCTTTAGCTAATGTAAACCCATCTTTATATGGCATCATTACATCTAAAATGCAAAGATCGTAATCGTCTTTTTTGAACTTTTCAAAACCTTCCATTCCGTTTTTGGCATGGACAACGTCGTAATCGTTCATCATTAAATAATCTTTTAAAACTGTTCCAAAATTTGGATCGTCTTCAACCAAAAGAATTTTTTTGTTCTGTTCTTCCATAATTCGTTTTTAAGATATTAACGGCAATTTTATAATAAAAGTACTGCCTTTTCCTTTTTCACTTTCTACTGATATATGACCTTGATGGTCATCTACTATTCTTTTTACATAAGCTAATCCTAACCCATGCCCTTTAATATTGTGTACATTACCTGTATGTTCTCTATAAAATTTTTCGAACACACGCTTGGCTACTTGTTTTGGCATACCATTGCCTTGATCTACTATTTTTAATATGATGCTGTTTCCGATGCTCTCAGTATATACATCAATTTTTGGTGCTTCGTCTGAATATTTAATAGCATTATCTAATATATTAACAATTACATTGGTGAAATGTGTTTCGTTTGCCAAAACTGATGACTTAGCAGCACCTAAATGTGTGTTTATAAAACCTTGTCTATCTTCAACTATGAGCTCAACATGAGTCATGGCATCTTCAATTAGGTCGTGTAACTCTAAACGTTCCTTACTAATATTTAGCTCATTTTTCTCTAACTTAGAAATACGCAGCACATTTTCTACTTGTGCATGCATTCGTTTATTTTCTTCCTTTATCATTCCTAAATAACGCTTCACCTTTTCTTGGTCATTAATTATTTTAGGATTCTTTATAGAATCTAAAGCCAAATTAATTGTTGCTATTGGCGTTTTAAACTCATGTGTCATATTATTAATAAAGTCTGTTTTTATCTGCGATATTTGGCGTTGTTTTATTAACTGGTAAATAGCACTAGAATAAGCAATTATAATAATACTTGTAAATACTATAGAAAGCACAATCATCCATAAAATAGAAGATAGTAAATATTTTTTTCTGTCTGGAAAATCTACCCAAAGCCTATAACTACCTTCATTGTTATTATCTAAAAAAATAGGAATACCATAAGCTTTTTCTTTTTCAAAATTCTGAGTTTGCACTTTAGTTGCTAAGTCATCATCGTAAACAGCAAATTCAAAATTTAAGTTTACACCTTCATCTTTTAGCTCCCTTCTTAATAAAGCCTTAACTTCTATAGGAGTTATCCTTTTATAGATTGGTATATCATTTAAATAATCCATAAATGTATCTTCATACATTTGCTTTTGCAAATCTGGCATTGAAGAATATTGGATTAAACGTTTCTCTGGTGCTATGGTCCGTTTTTTGTCTATACTATTATTATTATAAATTTCAGTGACACGTTCGTTAGACAATTTGCTAATATTAAAACTGTCTGCATCAATTTCAAAGAACAATGAAGGCACTTTAAAGCGTTCTTCAAAAACCGTATTACGATGTACTATGGTTTTATCATTTATATCATCCTCTGTAGTAATAAAAAGTTGTCTAATTACAGTGGAAT
This sequence comes from uncultured Winogradskyella sp., assembly GCF_963975125.1. Taxonomy (GTDB): domain Bacteria; phylum Bacteroidota; class Bacteroidia; order Flavobacteriales; family Flavobacteriaceae; genus Winogradskyella. The sequence continues at coordinate 17,245 of NZ_CAXBGB010000053.1, forward strand.
CTGCTTCAGTGTTATTATCAATAAAGGGTTGGATTTTTAAGAGATAATCTCTTAACTCTATTTCCTTAATATCCCTAGACGTAAAACTCAAAGCTCTTCGTACACTTAGTTCAAAATTCTTTTCTTCATTTTCTAAACTATTATTAATAAAAAATGATTGAACGAATATGATACCAATAAGTGATAAACTCATTAAGACTACCAATAAGACGAATAGCTTTTTGCCCATCAGTCAAATTTAACATTTTAACATTTAGTACAAATTAGCTTTAACCTTACATTAACAAAAGAAATCGTTAATCTTTTATGTTGATGAATCGAAGTATTTGATGATGAATTTCAACAGCTTCTTGCTTTGCTGATTCTAAATCGTTATTTGTGATCACAAAGTCAGATTTTTTAACCTTCTCAGCATCTGGTAACTGGTTTTTAATAATAGCTTTTATTTTTTCTTTCGAAGCGCTATCGCGATTCATCACACGTTTAATTCGTAAGTCCTCATTTGCCACAACAGTAATAATATAATCGTATTGATTTTCAAGTTTATTTTCGAAAATAATTGCTACTTCTTTAATAACATAAGACGCGTCTTGCTTTTTTAACCAACGTTTAAAATGAGATGCCACTTTTGGATGTACAATGGTATTCATTTTAGACAGTAAAGTTTTATTATTAAAGATTTGTGAAGCTAAAAAGGGTCTATTAAGTATCTCGTCTTTATAAGCAGATTTACCAAACAATTGTATCAGCTGTCGTTTTATAACTTTAGAGCGATTCATTAAAGCCTTAGCTTCATCATCTGCAATATAAACAGGAATTCCAAAAGATTCGAAACACTTTGCGACTGTGGTCTTGCCACTTCCTATTCCACCTGTGAGTCCTACTATTACCATTCTATAGCTTTATAAAATCTATACGTTTTTGTTTTATACTTATACGCTTTACAAATTCGGGTTTTTTAACAATTTTTGGCACAAGGTATGCTTGATCCTCATCTCTATCTCCATAATTACATTCTACTACAAAGTCTGAAGCCTTAATAGCATTAAAATTATCTAAATCTACATAATAAGAGAGAGTTACGAATTTAGGAAAATAGTTGATTTTAATATTATTTGGCATATTTCTTACAGTTATCGGAATTTCAATAGTCCCTTCTGTAAATCTAGTCACATCTGCTTTTACATTTATTGATTTAGGAAATATTTCAATAGCATTATACTCAGAAATATTTAGTTTTACCATCTCATTAATGTTAGTGTTAACATCATTTAGCTCTAATAGCTCAGTACTTAATGAATTTATGTTATCTACTTCCGCGGATGAGCCAACAATTTTTACACTATCTAAGTCAAACCTAAAATCTTCTTTTATATCGTAGCCTATAGCATAATTGATGTTACTATTTAAAATTACAGGCACTAGTTTTGAAGCTCTTTTAGAATAAAACATTACTAGTGTGTCTGGTTTTATCGAAAGAATTTTATACGATTTACCTAATTGTCCTTCGATGAGAAATTGGTACCTCTGTACATCGAAAATAAATTGATTTGGCTTAGAAGCGACATCCGTTTTTACATCTATAACAATGTCTTTATGTTTTTTAAATATAAAAGGTAATAATGAAAAGCCTTTTGCTTCAATATAAGCGTTAATAGTATTTAACGAATCATTCTGTAAGATAATTTCATCTTCAAGATTAACCAAATTTACTTTTAATTTTATCGTTTGCTTATAGTCATTAGATAATTTAGAAAAAATTAAAAATACAGATGCAATCGCAAAAAACAAACTAAAGCGTTTGACGTTTTTCGTTTTTAAGTAATCTAATATGTTCAATTTCTTATTAGAATTCATAATTGAATTAGAAAAATAATTGAGGAAATGTATCCTCAGGTTTCTTGCCCAAAACGACTAAATTAAAGGTTGATTTAAAAAAACCATAGCCATAACCAAAAAATTGTACCGCTATTGCAACTAAGGCTTGTAAAGCAACAGTTAAACTTTTATTTGAAATTAATGCTAAAATAAACACTAAGCAAAAATAGAATGTATATAAATACAATGGCAGTTTTATATTGAATAACAGCAACACAACAGAAAAGATGAATCCCAAACTAAACAATGTAGGAAACCAATATACTAAACTCTTAGACTTAGGATGCCATTGATTGAGAATTGGTCTTACCATACCAAATTTATAAACTTGTTTATAAAACTTAGACCAAGATATTCTACGTTTATGATATACATAAGCATTTTTAATAAGCGTCGTTTTAAAACCTAATTTATGTAATCGCAATGATAAATCTGGATCTTCTCCCGGATGAATTTTACCAAAACCACCAGAAGCCATAAATGCTTTTTTAGATATGCCCATATTAAAACTACGCGGTTGAAAATCTTCAATCTGTTGCTTACCTCCTCTTATGCCTCCTGTAGTTATAAACGATGTCATAGCAAAGTTGATGGCTTTTTGAAGGCTTGTAAACGAAACATGCGCAGCATCAGGTCCACCAAAACAATCGTAATACGATTTAGCTAAGATTTTTTTTACTTCTATTAAATAATTAGAAGGCAAAATAACATCAGAATCTAAAATGATAAAGTAATTCCCTTTAGCTTTATTCATACCATAATTTCTTGAGTGACCAGGTCCGGAATTTGCTTTAAAAAAATAAGCTATATCCAATTGGTTTTTAAACATCTTAACGATGTTTTCTGAAATTTCAGAAGAGCCATCTTCTACGATAACAACCTCAAAGGTATGCTTACCATCTAAAGTTAAAAAACTTTCTAATAGTTCTTTAATTTCGTTAGGTCTATTATAGACAGGAATAATAAAAGAAAAAGTAATATCCTTCATACACTACAAAGGTAAATAAACCAAACACATAATGTGTCTGTTAACTAATCCTATTATTTTTCAATAATCGGCTATGTTTATAATATTGTTTAAAAAAAACGGTAAGTGTATTCTTTAGTACAAGCGTGGTTTTCTTAACAAAAAATGATTATAATAAAAAAAGCCGCTAAAAATTAGCGGCTTTAGTGTATTAAAAAAAGTGTCTTAAACTTATTGCTTAATCACACGTATTGTTTTAGTAACAGTTGCAATAGTTACTTTAACAAAATAAGTACCAGTTTGTAAACTAGACATATCTAAATCACTATCAACAGCATTAGGTGTCGCACTTAACACTTCTTGGCCTAGCATATTATACATTGTTACATTCTCAATAGTATTTTGAGCATTTAATGTTAATGTATTTTTAACTGGGTTAGGATAGTATGTAAAAGCTGCTACATTTTCTAAATTATTAACATTTAATGCAGGATCTGATCCAACACTAATATCAAAATCATTATACTGAACAGATGTAAACCATCCATAAACTCTTACATAATAAGTAGTACCAGCGACTAAACCTGTTAGGTTTAGAGTATCAGGATCACTAGTTGCAGTAAACACTAATCCAGCACATCCTCCTGTGGCATCATATACACCCATACCCATATCTGTACTCGTAGAAGTTCCTCCTCCTTGATTTGCAACATTTAATAGTTCTACTCTATGTGCATCGTATATGGCTACAAATGAAAACCAAACATCTGTATTTGGTGTACCAGAAACATCATCAGCTTGAGCAGATGCAGTTGCGCCAACTGTTGTTCCTGCTGTTACTATTCCATTATTATAATCTAAGTTAACTGTTAAACCAACAACATTATCACACTCATCATTTGCTGGTGCAGGTGGTGGAGGTGGAGGTGTTCCAATACATACATCAAAAGTTGAAGTTTGACCAGGTGTAGCAGTCCATGAGTAAACTCTTAATAAATATGTATTACCAATCGTTAATCCGTTTACTGTACTACTATTAGGGTCACTACAGCTTAAATTAGTTAGTGCACCACAAGATCCCGACCATACAGAATGATATAAATCTGTTGTTCCGTTAGCTACATTTAATAAATCTATATTATGAGATACAGCAGTAGCAACAAAAGAATACCATACATCATCATCTTCCGTACCAGAACAAGAAGCTTCATCTTCACCTGAAGCTGTAGCAGCAACAATTGTTCCTGGTGTTGTTGTTGTACAAGTTTCATCTGCATTAACGGTCAATTCTATTGCATTAGCACAATCATCATTTGCAGGTGGTGTAGCTGGCGTAGAATAACTAACAAGCACCCAAGCACTAAATGAACCTCCACAATCTGAACGTACATAGAAATCATAATCCGTTGCTGGAGTTAATCCTGTAAACGATGCCGCTGTGGTCATCGTAGAAGTACCTGAGACTGGTTCTGTAGAAGGAGATGGCAAATTAGCATACTCCCAAACTGTCTCTGTACCACCTATAGCCCATGTGAAATCTGAAGCTGAATCAGTTAATACAGTATTCATAACAGTTGCAGGATCAGCACAAGAAGGTATTGATCTTACTCTAAATTTACCAACATGAAAATCATAGTCCTCACCATCATCAACAGTACCGTCAGTTGCCCATATGGCAAATGATACATTACCAGTAATTGCAGTTAGATCTTCTACATATTCAATTCCACCAACTGGTGGCTCATTTGCAGCATTCCAAGTAGCAACATTAGCCCAAGTCGTTCCTCCATCAGTACTCATTAATAACTGTACTTCATCGTCACTACCCATTGTGTCATCAACTGTGCCTTGATTCCAATTAGTAACAGCTACATTAACCTCTAATTGGTATGGTCCTCCTGTTGATAAATCAAAAGATGGAGATAACAACCACTCACTATCAACGTTAGAATATAAATTAATTGCATTACTACTACCTAAAGCATAAGAAGTACCATCTCTCCAATCTGAAGCACCTAAATCCATTGGCCCAGATGTTGAATCACCACTACCAGCCTCATCCCAACAAGCATCTGGTACATTTACAGACATATCTGCTGTGTAATCTGGTATAATTACGGCACATTCTGTTGTAAATGCGAATGGTCCAACCCA
>NZ_CAXBGB010000054.1:0-21974 GCF_963975125.1 uncultured Winogradskyella sp.
TTTTTATTAAAGAATTCCATAGTATCTCGCCAAGTGTTTTTGTTATGGATGGAGACCTTTTGTTCTAAGGGTAAATAGATGCGTGAGATTTCTTTGCCGTTTTCTAAATAGTATTCTTCTTTGTAAATAGCATTTGGTAAGTATTCGCTGTGTAGAATATTTTTTAATGCTACGAGTTTTTCCCAACAATTAATACGGTTTTCGAGATGGTCTTCTATATCTAGAGCAATTAATGCAGATTTGTTATCGAAATGAAATTTAAAAGAGACACCTTTCATTTTAGTATTGTATAAGAGCCATTTTCTTGGAAATGACTTCCCAAAGCTGGTCCAAAACCCCTGTCTTAGTAAACGTGATTCTTCTTTAGAAAACATTTAATTTGTATTGTGTGTGTGATAGAATTATTTTTATTTAGTTTAGTTTGTTGTATGGGTTTATATAACTTTTGTTCTTGCGCTATCTTTTTTTTAATTCTTCCGATGCTCTAATAATTCCTTTTTAATTTCCTTTACATTAGCTCACTGAGAGTTCTTGTATAATCTACGAACAGTCTAAAGAATTTAATCATTAGCTAATTTTAGGCTTAAATTAATAATAATTACTCGAAGTTGCGAATTGCAAAAATCCGAGTAATTATATATAAAACGCAATTAAAATACCCAAACAAATCGCAACCAACTTGGATAAATTGAATTTATGACCTTCACCAGTTTCAAATAGAATTGTGGTAGATATATGAAAAAAGATACCAATAACAATAGCATTAACTACGTTTACATAGTCTGCAACAAAGGCTGTGTTATTTGAAATATAAGTACCTAAAGGCGTCATGGTAGCGAATACAGCTAAAAAGCCGGTAATTTGTAATTTACTATAACTAGATTGTAATAAAAAAGCAGTTATTAGTGCAGCAATGGGTATTTTATGAATTAATACACCATATACCATATCGTTATGCTGATGTATAGGAAATCCCTCTAAGAAACTATGAATACATAAACTAATAAATAGCAACCAAGGAAACTGCGTGTTTTCTTTATGAATATGTACATGACCATGCTCTGCACCTTTAGAGAAAAACTCAAGGATAATCTGTAGCAAAATACCAGACATAATAAAGAGACCTGTGCGTTTAGCATCTAAATGCTCGTAAACTTCTGGTAATAAATCAAAGAGTGTAAGTGCTAATAAAAACGCACCACTAAAAGATAACAGAAGTTTGGTATATATAGACTTTTGCTTTTTAGTTAAAAAAGCAATAACGACACCTATGAGGATAGCATATATAGGGAATAAGTACTTATTCATGCTTGCAATTTACTTAAAAATCATAATCAAACGTTCTGATGTTTTAGAATGATAAGGACGTAATTTATAATCTCCAAAAATATCTAATAAATAAACACCAGCTTTTTCAAACAATTCTTGAAAGTCTTCTAAAGTAAACGCTTTTACACGTTCTTGAAATTCATAAGATTCACCATTTGCTTCGAACCTGATATTTTTTATAATATAACCGTCTTTTAGACTTCGTTTTTGATGAAAGTCAATGCCTTCTACTGTTTTTACATTTTCTTCAACTAAATTTTCAAGAATATAATTGACATTCATAAAGTCAATAACACCAAAGCCATAATCGTTTAGTTCAGCTTTAATTGATACAATAGTATCGAGATTACATTTTTCATCTTCAAAATAGCCAAAGCTTGTAAAAAGATTAAAAACTGCAGCGAACGTATCTGGATATGCTTTACTCATATCATGCACATCGAACTTTAGAGTTTCGTTTTCAAATTGTTTTGCATGTATTATGCTTTGCTCTGATAAATCAACACCAGTAATATAATAACCTAAAGTGTTTAAGTACACAGAATGTCTGCCTTTACCACAGGCTAAATCTAAGATTTTACCACCTTCTGGGATGTTAAGGTAATTGGTGAGATTGTCCATAAACCCTTGTGCTTCTGAATAATCTCTGTCTTTATATAAAATATGGTAGTAAGGTGTGTCAAACCACGATGCGTACCATTGTTCGGTTGATTTAGTCATAACATTTCCTGCGAAAGCAGGAATCTTTTTAATTATTGATTGTTACTTAGAGCAAAGCGAAGAATCCCAAAATGGGAATGCTACAACTTTGAACAAAGTTTTGCAATGACGCATCCTATGTAAACTTTTAAGATGTCGTACTGCAAAAATACTGTATTTTTGCAATCTATTTGCTCGCTAAGCGAGATTTGAATTTAATGAAATGATACACATCTAAAACTGATGATGTTTTCAATTAATTCCTAATGAGCTTGCTCTAAGGTATTTTATTTAGCACATGGATAATAATTTTAAGATGGTAGCCAAGACGTTATTTGGCTTCGAAGATATATTAGCAAACGAGCTCACACAACTTGGTGCCATACATGTAGAGAAAGGTGTGCGTAATGTAAGCTTTGTTGGTGATAAAGGCTTTATGTATAAAGCTAATCTAGGACTTAGAACAGCTATTAAAATTTTGAAACCTATTGAGACTTTTAGAGTTGCTAGAGAAGACGATCTTTATAAAAATGTTAAAAACATTAAATGGGAAAATTATCTAAAAGCTACAGGAACATTAGCGGTTGATGCCACAGTGCATAATAGTGTGTTTACACATTCTCAATACACAGCCTTAAAAACAAAAGATGCCATTGTAGATCGCTTTAGAGATATTGATGGTACTCGACCAGATGTAGATTTACGTTTTCCGGATTTAAAAATTAATGTTCATATAGACCGAGAACGTTGTACTATTTCTTTAGACTCATCTGGAGAATCGTTACACAGGCGTGGTTATAAAACAGCGACGAACATTGCACCAATTAACGAAGTGCTTGCAGCTGGTTTAATTATAATGAGTGGTTGGGATGGACAGACCGATTTTATGGATCCAATGTGTGGTAGTGGAACAATGTTAGCTGAAGCTGCTATGATTGCGTGTAATATTCCACCAAACCTAATGCGAAAAGAATTTGCCTTTGAGCGTTGGGTAGATTGGGATGTAGAATTGTTTGAAAAAATTGAAGAATCCTTATTAAAGAAAACGCGCGATTTTCATCATAAAATAGTAGGTTACGATAAGTCTCCTTCTGCTGTTGAGAAAGCGAAAGAGAATATAAAGAATGCACACTTAGAAGAGTTTGTACATATACAGCATGAAGATTTCTTTAAAACTCGAAAAGCTGGAGATAATAAACTCCACATGGTGTTTAATCCGCCTTATGGAGAACGTTTAGAAAACTTAAATGTTGAAGAATTCTACGGTGATATAGGCACCACACTTAAACATGGTTATCCTAATACCAATGCGTGGTTAATTACATCTAATCTCGAAGCCTTAAAGTTCGTTGGACTGCGTCCTTCTCGTAAAATAAAAGTCTTTAACGCAAAACTCGAAGCACGTTTAGTTAAATACGAAATGTACGAAGGCAGTAAAAAGGCTAAGAAGCAGAATTTTTAGCGTTCTAATTCATCTAATTGCATACTATAATCATACTGCAAATCTTCGTGCAATACACTAATTTTTTTCTTAATAGAAAGTATTTGTCTTTCGTACAAATTACTTAAGGTTGTGTTTCTATGTATAGATGGTTTTAAGTCATTTAAGCGTTCGCAGAAATAGAGTAGGAGTTCAACTTCGGTTGATTTTTTTAAGGAGTAGCGACTATAAACTCTAATCTGTCTAAGAATCTTTCTTATGGTCTTCTTCATATAGAAATAACTATCACTATTAATACCTTCGAATAGTTCATCTAAAGATGTTTTTACACTAGCGACATAACCATCTTCATCATGCGATTCAAAAAGTAAATAGGTGAGTAATGCTTTATTCTCTTTTTTGAATTTCCCTAAACGCAAGCATAATTCTAAAAGCTCTTCTTTAGATAAGTGTTTTAGCTCTTTTTTTATGGTGACTATGGATTCTATTTTCATTCTACAAATTTAAAGCTTTTAAAACATTTTGTTTAAAAGTCTGGCCAATAGGAATCGTATGTATATCTACTGTAATTTGATTGCCAGAAAGATGATTCATTCTGTTGAGATTAATGCTGAAGGATTTGTGCGTACGAAGAAAATAATTTGGCAAATTATCAATGAATTTTGAAAACGTGCTATGTGTTGTAATGGTTTTTTCTTTGGTATGTACTTTTACATAATCACCAAAAGCTTCAACAAATAGGATCTCTGTAAAATACAGTTTGTGTAAAGCTTTGTTTTCCTTTAAAACAATAAATTCCTCAAGTTGTGAAGTTGTGTTTTTAGTATTTAACACCTTATTGATTGCAGTTAAGAAGCGCTCGTAAGCTATAGGTTTTAGTAAATAATCAACAGCATTAACTTCAAAACCATCAACAGCATATTGAGGGTAAGCCGTGGTAAAAATAACTGGTGGTGGTTTTTTTAAAGTTTTATAGAAATCTAAACCCGATTGCTGAGGCATATTAATATCTAAAAATAACAAATCTATATTACCATTAAGTTGTAAATACTTAAAGGCTTCAGCAGCATTATTACACGTTGCTTTTAAATCTAAAACATCTGTTTCTTCTACAAAATGTTGAAGCACACGTTGCGAGGATATCTCATCGTCTATAATTAAACAGGTTATAGAATTATTAGTTTTCATTTGTAATAATAAGCTTTACTTTAAATATGTCTTTTGTTTCTTCAACTGTAAATTGATGCTTACTAGGATATACCAAATTTAAGTTATTTCTAAGGTTTTCTATGCCAACTCCAGAATGCTTATCATCAAGGTTGTTTTTAGTATTGAGGTTAGCGTTTGTTATTGTAAACTTAAATTGATTTTCATTTTGAAATAGTTTAATATGAATCGGTGTTTTAGTTTCGCCAGCAATAATGCCGTGCTTATAACTATTCTCTAATAAGGGAAGCAATAGCATTGGGTATATTTTGAATTGTAGATCCTTAACATCAACTTCTAAGTTGGTAGCATTTGGTGTTTCTACACGGTGATTTTGAAAAGGTATATAATTTTTAAGCAGTTCTATTTCATTTTTTAATGTAACACGTTCGGTATCTGAATCGTAAATAACATAGCGCAAAATGTCTGAAAGCTGAACTATAGCTTTTGTTGTACCTTCTTTTTTATCTAGTGCTAAAGCATAAATTACATTTAACGAATTAAATAAAAAATGAGGATTTATTTGCGCTCTTAAAGCCGAGAGTTGCGTCTCTATTTGCAGATTTTTAAGACGAAGAATTTTATTTTCATTAGTATTAAAATAAAACCAATCTTCTGCTAATTTAAAAAGGGTAGTAGCTACTAAAAATATACTAAACACTAAAAGGATATTAGGTTTCGATAAATAGGAAACGAAAAAATAATCCGGAAATAAAGTATCTAAAATAGGCTGCAACAGCCAGCTACTTAAAAGTGCAAAAACAAGTAGATTAATAATAAATGCTGCAAAATAGATCAGGTATTTTTCTTGTTTTAAAAACTTTGGGATTAGAACATAGAAATTAATCACTACAGGAATGGCTAATGCTGATAAAAATGTTACTGTATAAGCATAATCTACAGTAATTGGTGATTTTCCTTTTGCGAAAATGAACAAAAGAATTACGTACGCCAAAGACCACAGCACACCATTAAAAATTAGAGGTCTGTGGTACTTGGTTTTTTTTATTAATGAATTTATATTAAGGCTTTGCATTTACTTTTGTTAAAGTCAATTTATCTGACGATTTCCATTTGCGATCTTCTACTTCATATTTGTCGTATAAGTCTGCTTTCATATATTTTTCTAAAAAAGCATATAATTCTTTTGATGTCGCAGTTAATAAAAGGGTTTCTTCTGGTCCAATATTTTCATGCTTAATTCTAAGTTTACTTTGATCAAACAAATCAGTAATTCGTTCTTCACTTAACCAAGAAAGTGATAAGTCATCATCTGATTTCATATCTAATTTGCTGACAGAGTGTGTTTTTAAAAGATGTTCTGCTGCTAAACTATTAATTTCATTATCGTCAATCTCTATAGGAATAAAATCTATGAAATATTGCTCTCCTATTTTAAACGGCATAGCAATAAATCCTGCTTCATTATCATTTTTTATATAGTTTACATAATAACCCTCCTTATAGGTTTCTAAAGCACTTAAATCTTCTTTAGAAAATTCGGTTCCTTCTTTTCGGTCTTGTTCAAATTTATCTTTTATCGATTCTACAATCCATTCTCCTTTTTTATTGTCTATCCAATTCCCTAGAAGTTTCTCGTTAAAGCTCAAACTATCTTGGGTATAAAAAGGTTGCAGTGATTTAACAATGCATGAGCTAAAGAGTAAAACAGCTAAGACTAATATAATTCCTTTGGTTTTCATAATACAACGTTTTAAAAATTTTAGCTAAACTCTTCATATTTGCTTTGTGCTGCAACAAATTTCGATAAACAAGATGTAACTACTGTCAAACAATTTAACACAAAAAAATAGAGAAGACAAAAGCCTTCTCTATTATGATTTATTATGTTCTGCTAATTAACTTTTGCAATACTCATCTACAATTTGTTTTAAGTTATCTAGGTTGCTTAAATCGAAATCACCATTTTTAATATCTTCAGCTAAGCTTTTACAGTTAGCAATATACTTTGCTAGTTTTGTTGATACTTTATCATTCTTTCTTCCATCTAGCATAAAGCCTTCTTTCTTGTCAGAGAATTTTAAAACATAAGTACCTTCTTCACCTGGCTTAGATAATACTAGATGACCATTGTTTTCATAAATAATTTCATAGAAATAAGAGTTGTCAAACCCAAAGTTAGATGCATTAGAAAGCTTCTTAAGCGCATTTCCTTTAGTTTTCATACCCATAAAACACTTTTCTATGCCTTCATCGTTTGCACAGAATTTTGCATTATCCTTAGCCGCGAATTTTTTAATACGTTCTCTATTCTTTTCGTTCTTGTATTTTACGCTTACAAACTTCCCGAATTTGTCAATAGAATTCATCTCAGACAAGCCAGCTTGCTGTTGTTCTGGGTTAATCTCAAGTTTTTCAAAGATGGCATAAACAATACCTTTGTAAGTCTTTCCATCTTCGTCTGTAATTGTTCCATCAACACCATACAAATTGATACTCTGCTCTTTTGCTACTTTAACACGTTCTTTATGTAAGCGTGCTTTATAAGCTTTTGCCTCGTGTTGTAACTGATAACCTCTGCCTAATAATTCTTCAACAAATATTTGAGCAAATGATCTTGAGAAACGACCCGTCATCATTGTGCGAGACCCGTAATCGAATTTAAATTCTTCATCTGTATAGGTTGTTGCATCTACATCAGTACAAGTCGAACAACCTTTTGCTGTACCAACTGTTATACGATCTAAATCCTGAACCGTATATGTGTTTTGAGAATAGTAAACCTTACCAGCAATTTTTGTACCTCTAGAGCCACCGAATAGAATAGTACCATCATCTTTTACAAATGGATTGTACTTACCAACTGTTTTTTGTCGCTCTGCTTCATCTGTCTTAGCAGACACAACGGCTTTAGCATATTTATCACTCAATATTTCGCGCTCTACAGTAAAGAACTCATCTACCTTTGCCATATCTATACCACTAGTTGTAATCAGTTCGTATTTTTCGCTGAGTAGCTTTATAACAAGTTTAGTAACACTAAATGAAGTCATTAATACTTCGTAAGGAATCTCAGTTTTCTTACCCTGTGCAGATGTTACTTCTAGCCATTGAAAACCTTCTAAATTAGATGCAGACATTCCTTTAAAAACCACATCAAAGGCTTTTTCGCCTTTTAGAGTTGAAAACTTGTAGTTGTCTCTCAATTTAGTGTCAATTTTGGCAACTTCTTTGCCATCGAAAGTAACAATGCCTTTTTTTACTTTAATTTTTTGACCGAAACTTAATAATGGAAGTGTTATTAATAAGGCAAGAATAATTCTTTTCATGTTTTTTTAATTAGAGTTATAGAGTGCTATTCTGAAAATGTGCTCAGAAGCAATTAGCATGCGAAAATACAATAATTAGACCGTTTTTAAATATTCTAGTTTTTTATATAATTGTAATGCCTTCTAATAGAGTTTTTAACTCTAAATAATCTAAAAACACCAACTAATAATATAATTACAGATGCGACTATGAGAATGATACCATAGGATTTTAAATCTGAAAAGAATTCGAGTTTTAGTATTGTAACACCTGTGCCTAGAATTACTAAAAATGTTCTAAAATAAGCTAGAAACGTACGTTCGTTAGCTAGTTTGGTACGCTCTATAGCTAGCCAATCGCGTGTAATTAATACTTTTTCTTTTTCTGTTTTATCGTTAGACATTAAAAATCACCTTTTAATAGATTAATACTTACTGTAGCTAACTCGCTATCAGGAAATCTGGCAAAATGTGAGTCGTCTGGTTTTAAACCTGCTTTTGTTGCTACTTCTTTAAAGACATCTACTTCTAGTATGTACTGATCGCTATAACCATGTGTAGCATCATAAGCTGTAGCTGGAGTTTTTCCTAAGTTTTCTGAAGTAAGTTTTGGGTTTATAGTATGAAGCTCAATAATTAAAAGACCAAATTTCTCCACATAAGGTTTCCATTTACTGAGATGTTCTAGAAGAGATGCTTCCACGGCAATATTACTAAGCATCTTACCATTATGAGCATAAGCACCAGAAGAATTACTTATAAAATTATAGTTGTGTTTAGGTGCTTCCCATACACGATTATGATCTAAGAAAGTACGTACATTGAGTAAGTCGTTTAAATCTATATTGTAATCTTCTTTTAAGTCAGATGCCAAAAGATCTGGTCGTCCAATATCTCCCCAAATTACTTTGGCCCAAATATCTGCTTTTATAAGGTTTGCTCTTGTGACTTTAAGTGCAGCCTTGTTAAAGTCCGCGCCAACCAGCAACAGAGGATGTTCGTCAAGTAATTTACCGCGTAAGGTTTGTTGGTCAATTACGTTAAAAATATGTTCTATAAATGCTCCATTACCACAGCCCATATCCAAAATGCCTTTTGGCTGCTTATCTATTGGTCTATTAAATAGATCGATTATAACTTCGTCGATAACCTTAAAATATGTTGTATGTGCACCTCCGCTTCCCCAAACATTCATTTCGCGATGTACATGTTTTTCTGTATCTTCTGGTGATGCTATTTTTAAAACTAAAGGATTTCCAAAAATGAGTTCGTCTAGTTGTAAAAAAGTGGGCACGTATGAAACTGTAACTCCATAAGCACTAGCGCGTTTAGCAAAGAATAAGCCTTTGTCTGTAAATTGATAAGTATTCTTCTTTTTAATAAACCATCCTAAATGCGCTAAGAAGTCTAATATTTTTTTGAAACTTTCAGGATTTTTATGATACTCTTCTGCTGTAAAGGAAGCTTCCATAAAATATTTATGGAATAAACCGTTAACTCCTAACAATACAATTATTGGTCCGGCAATAACACCTTCTATATGTTTTAAAATTTGATATTCAATCGAATCCTCATTAGAAACTTCTATATCATAATTCGTTTCAAATCTTTTAAATATGCGTTCTAATACAATAAAGGCATCTGTGCTAATTGTTTTTTCATGAGCAAAACGATCAGAGTACTTTAAAAGATGTATAGCATCTTCATATAAATGAATTAATTTAAAAGCAACACTAGAGTTTTTATTCACAGAATAGGTTATAGCGTTCGTATTATTATCTAAATGCTGTTCTAACCAACCTTGAGAACAAATTACGCGCAAGGCAACATTAAGATAGCCTTCATTTGCATTAAATGTATCTGATAAAGTTTTTAAAGTAACTTCTTGGTGTTTTAAAATATAGTTTAGAACATCTTTTTTATGAAGTGCGTATGCAGATGCAGATGTAGCAATACCATCTAAGTGTCTAAAAATGGTACTTCTTAGTTTAGATTTATCGGATTTTGTAAGCATATAAGATTGGTTTGTTATAAATATAAAAAAACCATCACGTAAGTAATGGTTTTTAATATATAAATAATATTTAAGTGTTACCGCAACTTTGGAAAGTCTGTAGGACTCAATTCGTGCATAACCTCATAAATTGATTCAAAAATATCTTCAACAGAAGGTTTTGAAAAATAATCACCGTCAGTACCATAAGCAGGTCTGTGAGGTTTTGCAGCTAGTGTTTTTGGCTGGCTGTCTAAATATTGAAATCCGCTTTGCTTGTTTATTATTTCATTAAGAATATAAGCAGAAGCACCACCTTCTGTATCTTCGTCAATGACCATTACCCGATTGGTTTTTGCAATACTTTTAACAATGTCGTGGTTTAAGTCAAATGGTAATAAAGACTGTACATCAATAATTTCTGCATTTATACCAACTTCTTGTAATTCTTTAGCAGCTTGTTCAACTAAGCGAAGTGTAGATCCATAAGACACTAATGTAATATCATCTCCTTCCCTTACTGTTTCAACAATGCCAATTGGTGTTCTAAACTCACCAATATTATTAGGTAACTTTTCTTTAAGTCTGTAACCATTTAAGCATTCTACAACTAATGCAGGTTCGTCACTTTCTAGTAAAGTGTTGTAAAAACCAGCAGCTTTAGTCATGTTTCTTGGAACAAGTACATGAATTCCTCTTATGAGATTTAAAATACCACCCATTTGAGAACCAGAATGCCATATACCTTCTAAGCGATGTCCACGAGTTCTTACAATTAATGGTGCTTTTTGACGCCCTTTAGTTCTGTAATGCACGGTTGCTAAATCATCGCTCATTATTTGAAGTGCGTACATAACATAGTCTAAATACTGAATTTCTGCAATAGGACGTAAGCCTCTCATTGCCATCCCTATACCTTGACCGATTATAGTAGCTTCTCTTATACCTGTATCAGAAACTCTTAGCTCTCCATGTTTCTCTTGCAGACCTTCTAAGCCTTGATTTACATCTCCAATATAACCAGCATCTTCTCCAAAAATTAAAGCCTCTGGATAGTTACTGAAAATAGCATCAAAATTTTCTCTTAGAACCACACGTCCATCTACTTCCTGAGAATCTGAATTGTAAGTTGGTAAGATCTCAGATTGGTTTAATGCACTTAAGCTAGATTCACTGTGTAGGTGAGAACTGTATTTTGGCTGTATAGTTTTTAAATAGGTATTTATCCAATTTTGAAGAGCAAGCTTTTCTGAGGATTTTTCGGATACAACATAACGTAAAGATTTACGAGTTGCAGAAAGAATATCTCTACGCAAAGGTTCTTCTTTCTCAGCTAAATCATTTCTTAGCTTTTTAATAAATACACCATTAGGGCTCGATGAAGCTAACATATCTAGAAGGCTAATAGCTTCATTACACTCTCCTAAAATTGGTTTTATAAAAGTGGCCCAAGCCGCTTTTTTGCCTTCTCTAACCGTTTTCTTTATTTCTTTATCTAAAGTTGTTAATTCCTCATCTGTAGCAATATTATTGCTAATCATCCATTTGCGCATTTGCACGTTACAATCGTATTCCGATTCCCAAGCTAACCGTTCAGTATTTTTATAACGCTCGTGTGAACCAGAAGTAGAGTGTCCTTGAGGTTGTGTTAATTCTTGAACATGAATCATTACAGGAATATGTTCTTTTCTAGCCACTTGTGCAGCACGTTGGTAAGTGTCAATAAGCTCTGGATAATTCCATCCATTCACTCTAAAAATTTCGTAACCTTTATGATCCTTATCGCGTTGAAATCCTTTTAAGATTTCTGAAATATTTTCTTTTGTAGTTTGATGCCTTGCGTGAACTGAGATACCGTATTCATCATCCCAAACACTTATAATCATTGGCACTTGTAAAACACCAGCGGCATTTATAGTTTCAAAAAACAAGCCTTCGCTCGTACTTGCATTACCGATGGTTCCCCATGCAATTTCGCTTCCTCCAACAGAAAAGTTAGTAGTGTCAATACCTTTAACATTTCTATAAATTTTTGATGCTTGAGCTAAACCTAATAATCTAGGCATCTGACCTGCTGTGGGTGAGATGTCTGAACTCGAATTTTTTTGTTGAGTAAGGTTTTTCCAATGGCCATTTTCATCTAAACTATGTGTAGTGAAATGTCCTCCCATTTGCCTGCCAGCAGACATAGGTTCTTCTTTTAAATCTGTATTAGCATATAAGCCAGCAAAAAATTGTTCTATTGTAAGTTGGCCAATGGCCATCATAAAGGTTTGGTCTCTGTAATAACCAGATCTAAAATCTCCATTTATAAAAGCTTTTGCCCAAGCAATTTGCGGAATCTCTTTACCATCTCCAAAAATGCCAAATTTTGCTTTACCTGTTAAAACTTCCCTACGACCAAGTAAACTACATTCTCGACTAGTAACTGCAAGTTTATAGTCGTTTAAAACTTCTGCTTTAAAATCTTCAAAAGTGATTTCAATTTTGGTGTTAGGGTTTATCTTCATAGGTCAACTTTTAGTCATGCAAATTTAGGGATTTTAACAATCTCATGCAATAGCACTAAACGTTATAATTTTAATAAATTGTTAGTAAAGAGCATTAAAATATAATAATTATATAAAATAAATTAAAATTTTAACACTTTGGTAAGAATTTGTTAATACCACTTTCTTCTAAATAGACCTAAAAGAACTTGAGGGTCTACCGTAAACTTAAAGCGAATAAACTGATCATAATTTGGTTGTCCTATTTCCCAACCAAGGTTAGAATAGATAGGCAAGTAAATTTCGAAATAATCTTCTACGAGATTAAGTCTAATACCAGAATCATATACAAATTTAGCAGAACTAAATTTGCTTTTTACTAAGCCAACATCGCCATAGGCTTGGATATATCTCCATATTGATGTACTAAAGTTCGCTGTAGTCATCCATTGGTTTGCAAATGGTGTTGCTAGCTTAGATTTAAAACCACCTTCAGCAATTATAATTTGCTGACTGAATAAACCTGCAGCTTCAGAACGACCTAAATAATTTAGATCAAATAAGTAATCCGTTGGTCTGTCTAAAGCAAAACTAAAATAGTCTGAATTTGGATCTGTATTGTTATCCAAAAAGAATCCAGCAAAAAATCTAAAATTTATATTTCTATTGTTCTTTGTTAGTTTTCTATATTCATAATTTAAAGACAACTTACTAAAGCGATCTGCGATTTGAAAATCTGTATTGAATTTAGAAAAATTAATTATCCCAGGATTAGAATGTGTGTATCTTAAATTAAAAACGCCATAATCTGGCTCATCAATTTCGATGATTGCATTTGGCCCTATATCTCTGCTAATACTTACATATCTTGCTGTAATCTGGTCTATTTTATCTGACCTAAAATCATTATTGTCTCTAAACCTGAAAGATATTGAAGGTCTTATCCTTGTAAAAAATGCATCTTCTGCAAAAGATTGGTAGCCTGCAGAAATACCGTATGTAATATCAAATAAATTTCTATTTTCAATATTATGAGTATAAAATATAGAGGTAGAGCCTGTTATAGAATTAGATTTTGTGGCATATTGAGGTGAAAACCTATAATTGAGACGTTTTCTAAGAATGGTTTTGTTGTAAACCTTAGTTCCTAAAGTTAATCCGTCATAGATGTTTTTAAATTCAACCAATGGCATAAAGAAAATTTGATTATAATCTGGGTCTTCAATATCCTTAAATACTCTAAATTGAAGGGGTTTATTATTAATAAAAGTACCATTTACCGATTTATAATTGTCTCGCCGATTAAATTCTGGCACCACATTATCATAGTCTAAAACAAACTTTTCTGTTTGATCTTTTTGTAAACTTATTGTTTTGGTGCCTTTTATGTTTTCTACCCATAATTTACCTATAACAGAATCATTTGTTAATTTAAAAAGGGGAATAGGCATACTATTGTTTCTTTTGTTTCTAAGCGTAATTTTTATAGAATCTTTAGTTGTTTCTATATCTTTAATCTTGAAATCGATTTTCTTTCTTGTATTTATATAATCTGTAAAGAACCAATCAATGTTTTTAGACGTTTTAGACTTAATAAAAGCTTCAAAATCATCAATACTTATTGCTTTTAATTTATTGTTTTGAAGAAATTCTGTTATACTTTCTCTTAGTGTAATATCATCTGCAAATTGATCTAAATAATTTAAACCAATACCAGCTTTATATTTTCCAGCAATATTGGCATTGAATTTTATAAGAGAATCCTTTGACATGGTTAATGGCTGATCTCTGTTTTTTCTTGCGACTTCCATTGAATATAGGAAGTATTGAAAATTGAAATCTAAATCCGCTGCATGAAAAGCTCTAATTCCCCATATATTAGCTAAGGTTCCAAGCAGCTTCATGTCTGGATAATTTTCTTCAACATATTTTATTAAAAAATAAATTTGAAGCCCTTCACTTAACCAATGTTCTTTTCTAGGATTAAGTAATAGTATATTGTTAATGTATTTTTTTAGAGATGTTTTTAACAGTTTTAATTCGTATTGAAAATCATCTGGAAAAGGGCGAAAAAAATCAGGTAATTGATTTAAACCATAGAGTGGATTCTTACCATACTCAATTTTAGATACTAATAATTGCTTATGAGGATACGTCCCTATATTTTTAGTTAGAAACCGTGTGATTTTATCTGTTATTACTGCCTTTTGGCTACCTGAAAAATCTTTTTCGTTAATGTTAGAGATTACTATAAAATCGTCAGTTTGCACATAGCGATATTGTGGTAATTTACTGAGAGACAAATAGGTGTCTACTCTGTCTATTCCGCTTAAAATTGTAGTTTGCGTTTTGCTTGCATAATCTGGATTCATTGCAATAACATCCAATTCAGACGTTGCTCTATAATTTAACGGATGTGTAATGGTGAGTGTAATATCTGTTTTAGGAACAAATAAATCGTCTAAATTTTTATTACTGTAGTAATTCCATTTTCCGTTGTAAACAGCTGGTGTAAGATACCAGTATTTAAGTTCAAAGTCTTTATTTTTTGTAAAGCCATAATCTGTAAAAGTAGCATCTGGTAATGCAAGAATGTACTTTAGACTTAGGTTGTAAGATTTACCTGGTAGTAAAGGTGTTTTTAAAACAACTTTTATAACGTCTGGATGTTCTTTTAGATTGTTGTATTCTAAGAACTGATTCTCATTATCTTTAATAGATGTTACAATAGTGTAACCTCTTTGTTCGCTTTTAGCTAAATGAAACTTGGTGCTAAACTCTTCTTCAAATCGTTTTGCAAGTGGTGTTTCTTTAGTGGAATAACTATTATTCCAGTCGTTTAAATAGATTTCTTTTAAAGTATGGTCAGTATTATTTTTATAAACTATAGTATGAGATATGGTTATGGTTTTTGTTTCTACATCTACAATAGCATCAATGCTCATTTTATTTTGAGATGCTAAAGCATTACAAAAAAATAGAAAAACTAACGGTATGTATAGTTTTCTAATCAATTATAAATTATAAATTTAAGTGGTTTTATATTTTGATTAGGAATTGCTAAAAAGTATAATCCATTAGATAAATCTGAAACATCGAATTGTTGTTTATAGTCTGAACTTATAGGTAATGTCTTCACCTTTTGACCTGTGCTATTATATATAATTAAATAGTTGTTTTTTAGCTTAATTGAATTAACATAAACAATTAATTCATAGTCTGTTATTGTTTTTTCTATACTAAAATTAGCCAAAACCGAAACGTCATTAACACTAAGTAAGGTAGCATCTATCTCTAAAGATAATGTAACAGGAAGATGATCACTAAAATTGTGTAAAGCGTCTCTAACTGTAAACGAAAATTGTGAACCAGCAATACCGCAGTCCGATGAATTTATAGCACTATTATAGCAAGAAAACAAACTATTATTTCCATACACTTGGTAAGAATTTGCTACATAAGTAATATTTGTTGTGTTAATCATATTCTCAGAAGTTAAGATAAAATCGAAACGATCATCAAAACCTCCTGTACTGCCTCCAAATCCATTTTGTGTACGTGTAGATTGTGTAAATACATCTACAAAATTCGGATTGTTGTTCCAACTACCAACACGATTTGCAGGATCAGCAAAAGTAATGTTATTAGTATTATCTAATAATTCTTGAAAGGCTGGTTCTGAAGCTGTGTAAATATTTAAATCTCCACCTAAAAGCACATTTGTATCTGCAGGAAGTGTATCTAAATAGTTCTCTAACGCTACAACCATATCAAAACGACGTTGCGCATTTAAAGTTCCACTTGACGCTTTTAGATGACAAACAACAACATAGAACTCTATAGGATTTGTGTCTTGATCTGTAGTGTTTAATTTAAGCCTATAGATATTAAAATCTCTTAAAGCTGTTGGTACTATAATCTCTTCTTCTAAAATGAATTTTGTACTATCGTAATACAACAAGTTTTGTAAGTCGTTTTGATTACCAGCAAAATCATCAGAGGTGTTAGAAACATAAGTTGCCATCTCAAAATTTGAATTGATAGCAGTTCTACATATGTTTAAGACATTATTTGCTCCTGTAATATTATTTAATTCGCAAACTAAAAATAGGTCTGGTTGATAGTCTGAAAGGGTTAACTCCAAGTCATCTTCGCGATTGGGAACAGCATCTTCTAATGGATAGTTTAGGAGATTATAAAACATTACTTTAAAGGTCTCTTGTGCAGAGACATTTGAAGTAGAAAGTATTCCAATTAAGAAGAATCCAAATATGCTCTTTTTCATAGCAGTGAGATAGTTTAGGATGTTCTTAGAAATTAGGACTTAAGCCCGATTCTTTATAAAATGCATTAAGGATATCTATAACCTCATCAGCAGTATCTACCATATGTATTAAATCTAAATCTTTTGCGCTGATATTACCAGCGTCAAGAAGCGTAGTTTTAACCCATTCCATTAGCCCTCCCCAAAATTCTACGCCAACTAAAATAATTGGAAACTTCTCAATTTTATGAGTTTGTATTAGTGTTATGGCTTCAAATAATTCGTCTAGTGTACCAAAACCTCCTGGCATTACTACAAAACCTTGGGAGTATTTAACAAACATCACTTTACGCACAAAGAAGTAATCAAAATCTAAACTCTTGTCATTATCTATATACGGATTATCGTGTTGCTCAAAAGGCAATTCAATATTTAAACCAACAGAAGTTCCTCCTGCAATATGCGCTCCTTTATTACCAGCTTCCATAATACCAGGTCCACCACCAGTAATAACTCCGTAACCATGATCTACTATTTTAGAAGCTACCTCTTCAGCAAATTTGTAGTATTTATGTTTTGGTTTTGTTCTTGCAGAACCAAAGATGGAAACACATGGTCCAATCTTACTCAGTTTTTCATAGCCATTAACAAACTCTCCCATAATCTTGAAAATTGCCCAAGAGTCGTTTGTTTTTATTTCGTTCCAACCTTTATTTTTATGTTCTATTCTCATTTGTTTAATATTTAGTATTCAGTCATCCGTCTCGACAACTTGCTAATATAATTCTTTTAATATCACTAAGACAAGTAGAGTAATATATTATTAATTCAACTCTTTTTTTAAAAACTTAGCTGTATAGCTCTTCTTATCTTTTATAATTTGTTCTGGTGTGCCTTTAGCAACAATGTTCCCTCCACTTTTTCCACCTTCATAGCCGATGTCTATAATATAGTCCACGGTTTTAATTACATCTAAGTTGTGCTCAATAATTAACACAGTATTACCTTTATCGGCTAACTTGTTAAGAACCTTCATTAATACTCTTATGTCTTCAAAATGTAATCCTGTGGTGGGTTCGTCTAAAATATAAAAGGTATTACCAGTATCTCTTTTACTTAATTCGGTAGCCAATTTTATACGTTGTGCCTCACCACCAGAGAGCGTAGTACTTTGTTGACCAAGTGTTATATAACCTAAACCTACATCTTCTATGGTTTTTAGCTTTCTATGAATTTTAGGTATATGCTCAAAGAAACTTACGGCTTCTTCAATGGTCATATTTAAGACATCACTTATAGATTTGCCTTTATATCTAATTTCTAGTGTTTCACGATTAAAACGTTTGCCTTGGCATGTTTCACATTCTACGTAAACATCTGGTAAGAAATTCATCTCAATAACACGTAAACCACCACCTTGGCATGTTTCGCAACGTCCTCCTTTTACATTAAAACTAAAACGACCTGGTTTGTAACCACGTATTAACGCTTCTGGAATTTTAGAATATAAGCTTCTTATTTCGCTAAAGGTTCCTGTATAAGTCGCAGGATTACTTCTTGGTGTTCTACCAATTGGTGATTGGTTAATGTCTATCACCTTATCTGCATGTTCTAAGCCTTTTATACTTTTGTAGGGCATCGGTTTTTTAACACCATTAAAGTAATGTGCATTAAGAATAGGGTAGAGGGTTTCGTTAATTAAGGTCGATTTTCCGCTTCCCGAAACACCAGTAACTCCTATCATTTTTCCTAACGGAATTTCTATATCAACGTTTTTTAAATTGTTTCCTGTACAACCTTTTAAAACTATTTTTTTACCATTGCCTTTACGTCTTGTTTTTGGAACCTCAATTTCTTTTTCGCCATTGAGATATGCTGCAGTAAGTGTATGCTCTTTTAATAATTGCTCTGGTGTGCCTTCACTAATAATTTCTCCTCCGTGTTTTCCTGCAAACGGACCAATATCTATCACATGGTCTGCACGCACAATCATATCTTTATCATGCTCTACAACAATCACCGAATTGCCAACATCACGAAGTGAAATCAATGAATTAATCAATTTTTCATTATCGCGCTGGTGCAAACCAATACTTGGTTCGTCTAAAATATAAAGGACTCCAACCAGTTGCGAACCAATCTGAGTTGCTAAACGAATACGCTGTGCTTCACCACCAGATAAGGATTTTGAACTTCTGTTTAGTGATAAATAGGTTAAACCAACATCTAATAAAAACTGAACACGATTTCTAATCTCTTTTATAATTTCTTCAGAAATCTTTTGCTGCTTAATAGACAAACGCTCGGTTAAGCTATCTAACCATTCCCCAAGTTCAACGATGTCCATTTTTACAAGCTCAGCTATACTCTTTCCATCTACTTTAAAATATAAGGATTCTTTACGCAGACGAGAACCTTCACAAACCTCGCATTCTACTTTATCCATATATTCTTTAGCCCAACGTACTAAAGACATGGAGTTAGATTTGTACTGGGATTCTATAAAGTTTGCAACACCTTCAAAATCGATGTTGTAATTTCTTGCCACACCAAGTAGTTTACTTTCTACAGTAAACTTATCTTTTCCGCCATATAGTATAATCTGTTTCGCTTCCTCCGGAATGTCTTTCCATGCATCACCTAGAGAAAACTCAAAACGTTGTGCAATGGTATCGAACTGCTTAAATATCCAGCTTTTCTTTTGTGGACCATGAGGTGCTAAGGCTCCATTTTTAATAGATAAGGATTTATCTGGCACTAATTTTCTTGGATTAACTACATATAATTCGCCAATACCATTACAGCTTTGGCAAGCACCTTTTGGTGAGTTAAAGGAGAAGTTATTAGGTTCTGGGTTGGGATACGAAATACCAGAAGAAGGACACATGAGATTCCGACTAAAATAGCGTGACTCATTGGTGTCGTGGTCAATAACAATTAATACATCATCGCCATGGTACATCGCAGTATTAATGGATTCCATGAGACGTTCTTCGTTATCTTTAGACTCATCAATTTTTAGTCGATCAATAACTATTTCTATATCATGGGTTTTGTAACGGTCTAGTTTCATGCCTTTTTCAAGGTCAACAATTTCACCATCAGTTCTCACTTTTACAAAGCCTTGTTTTGCAATTTGTTCAAACAATTCGCGATAATGTCCTTTACGAGAGCGCACTACAGGAGATAATATATTGATACGTTTGCCCTTGTAAGATTCTAGTATTAATTCTTTA
This sequence comes from uncultured Winogradskyella sp., assembly GCF_963975125.1. GTDB lineage: Bacteria > Bacteroidota > Bacteroidia > Flavobacteriales > Flavobacteriaceae > Winogradskyella. Next base: position 19,927 of record NZ_CAXBGB010000054.1, read on the forward strand.
ATCTGTTCGTCGCTATAGTTTACCATTTTCTCTCCAGTCTCGTAACTATAAGCATCTGCTGCTCTTGCAAATAACAAGCGCAAAAAATCATAGATTTCTGTAATAGTACCTACGGTAGAACGTGGAGATTTACTGGTTGTTTTTTGCTCTATGGCTATCACAGGAGATAAGCCATCAATTTTATCTACATCTGGGCGTTCTAGATTCCCTAAAAACTGACGTGCATAAGCCGAAAACGTTTCGATATAACGGCGTTGACCTTCTGCATAAATGGTATCGAAAGCTAATGAAGATTTACCACTACCAGACAACCCAGTGATAACCACCAGTTTCTCTCTAGGTATAGAAACATCAATGTTTTTAAGGTTGTGGACGCGTGCACCTTTTACCTCAATAGAATCGTTGAATTGGCTCATAAATTTGCAAAAGTGCAAAGGTACAATTTTTAGATGTTAAATTGTAGTGATGGTTTGGGTGGTAATGTTTAGTTCTGAAATAAAATAACTGAGTAATTTGCCAAACCCTTTCCAATCAAAGAACTTTTATTATATGTAAATTGCCAAAGCAATTGACCATCACTAACAACCAATGTCAAAAAAAAGTAGTATAATTAAAGCCATACAAAAACTTATAGAAGCCATTCTCAAAGCACTTGGACAAGGCAGTACTAAAAAAAGAACATGGCACCAACACGTCGTTCCTTATAAAGAAGATTGGGCAGTGCGCAGAGAAGGCAATAAACGTATCACCTCCAAGCACAGAAAGCAAAGTACAGCGATTAGCAAAGCCAAAACCCTAGCAAAACGACACAAGGCAGATGTTATTATACATCGTGCTAGTGGTGGCATTCGTGACCGGATTAGCTATACAGATTAATCACTATAATCAGCAATACAAAAACTCGTATATTTAATTATAAAACGCCTTGTATTTTGTAGGGCATTTTTTATCTTTAGTGTCCAATAATTAATTTCTTAGTTAACCAGAATACAACCTCATATTGAGGCGCTATAATTTTACACAAATTTTAATGTCCGAAGACCAAAAACAACAACTGCTAAAACAAACGCTATGGAATATTGCCAACGACCTTCGTGGTAATTATGGATGCAGACGATTTTAGAGATTATATACTAGGCTTTATTTTTTATAAATATTTAAGTCGAAAAATGGAACTCTACGCCAACGTTATTTTAAAACCAGATGGTTTAGATTACTACACTGTAGAAGCACATTCTGAAGCCGAAGCAAACTCGAAGCAATTTCATCAAACGAAGTAAATTCTCAAAACAATTTCCCCGATTGGGAAGAGAAGCGGTTGGGAGAGGGTGGAAAGATTGTTTCAGGTTTAACGTATAACCCTAATGATATTGTTGATGAAGAAAATGGAGTTTTAGTATTAAGGTCATCCAATGTTCAAGATGGCAAGCTATCATTTAAAGATAATGTTTATGTGAAAGTTTATAGTTTCAATCCTGTTCAAAAAGAAGATGTGCTAATATGCGTTAGAAATGGAAGTAAAAGATTAATAGGTGAAAATGCAATTATAGTTGATAAATATGAAGGACTTGCTTTTGGTGCTCTTATGACAATTTACAGAAGTAAATACAATAGTTTTCTTTTCCATTATTTTGGTTCAGAAGAATATAATAAGGAGGCACATAAAAATTTTGGAGCGACAACTAATTCTATCAATGGAAATGATTTGAAGAAATTTAAAGTTCCATTTCCATCCTTAAATAACAACTAAAAATAGCGGATTATTTAAGTGCTATAGATGCAAAAATAGAAGACGTACAAACTCAAATAACCAATACTTGGCAGTTTAAAAAAGGGCTGTTGCAGCAGCTGTTTGTTTAAAAAGCGTACTGTCATTGCGAGAAGTGAGGCACGAACGACGAAGCAATCTCATGAAAAGGAGTACGATTAAACAGGTTGCTTCGGCAAAAAAGCCTCGCAATGACGAAAGCGAGAAGCAGATTGCTTCACTGCGTTCGCAATGACAGGCAGAGGGCAATGACGTAACAAAACTATTTGTTTAAAAAATT
>NZ_CAXBGB010000055.1:0-21805 GCF_963975125.1 uncultured Winogradskyella sp.
GTCTTGCTTCAAAATATTGTTACGCTATAGACGTGAACAGTAAATTTGAAATTGAACCTGGATTAAAACATATTGAAGAATTAGAAAAATTTAAAAAACACATCACTTCGAATGATTTTTAAGGCACGAAAAAATTGTACAGAGAAGCATTAAACAAGTTCTCAATACAATTTCGATAAAAATCGAAATTACTCGAACTGACGAATAAAGATTTAAGCATGAATTAATTGAATAGTTTTCAGTTGCTTACTGTTGAAAACAGAAAAACAAAAAAGATTTAATTGAAAACAATGTAAAACAAATATGAAAGTCCCAATTTCCGACAGCGTCGGAATCAACGATTTTCAGAAATAATGAGTGAAGGAATGGAACTGCAAAGCGAGGCTTGAAGCATGGAATTCCGAAAGCTAATGGTGCTTTTGCAATTTCCCAATAAATCGTTTTGAATTTTTGATTCGTTTTGTTTCAAGACAAAATGAATGAAGAAAAAAAGAAAATATAATGAGATCCTGAAACAAGTTCAGGATGACAAAGGATTATGAAAAAAACATACAACATCAACAAAAAAGGTTACTACGGAGAATTTGGTGGAGCATATATCCCAGAAATGCTCTATCCGAATGTTGAAGAATTGAGACAGAATTATCTAAAAATAATGGCAGAACCTTCGTTTCAAGAAGAGTTTCATGCTTTATTAAAAGATTATGTTGGTCGACCTTCTCCACTCTATTTTGCAAAACGCCTTTCCGAAAAATACAATACTAAAATTTATCTAAAGCGTGAAGACCTCAACCATACTGGTGCACACAAGGTTAATAATACTATAGGTCAGATTTTAATGGCGCAACGTTTAGGTAAAACACGAATTATCGCAGAAACAGGTGCTGGGCAACATGGAGTGGCAACCGCAACCGTTTGTGCTTTAATGGGAATTGAGTGTATCGTATATATGGGTGAAATAGATATTGCGCGTCAAGCACCAAACGTTGCACGTATGAAAATGTTAGGTGCTAAAGTTGTACCAGCATTATCTGGTAGTCGTACGCTTAAAGATGCAACCAACGAAGCTATTCGCGATTGGATTAACAATCCTATTGACACACATTACATCATTGGTAGTGTTGTTGGACCTCATCCTTATCCAGATATGGTAGCTCGTTTTCAAGCCGTGGTTTCAGAAGAAATACAATGGCAATTAAAAGACAAAGAAGGCACAGACAAACCAGATTATGTTGTGGCTTGTGTTGGTGGTGGTAGTAATGCTGCAGGTGCTTTTTACCATTATTTAGAAGATACAGATGTAAAGCTTATAGCTATTGAAGCTGCAGGAAAAGGGATCCATTCTGGTGAAAGTGCTGCAACTTCCGTCTTAGGAAAAGAAGGGATTATTCATGGTAGTAAAACGCTATTGATGCAAACCAAAGATGGACAAATTACAGAACCCTATTCTATTTCAGCAGGTTTAGATTATCCTGGCGTAGGACCTATGCATGCGCATTTGTATAAAACTGGTCGTGCAGAATTTATATCTATCACAGATGACGAAGCAATGATTGCTGGTTTAGAATTAAGTCAATTAGAAGGCATTATTCCTGCTATAGAGACATCACATTCATTGGCTATTTTTGAGCAGAAAAAATTTAAACAAAATGATATTGTGGTTGTAAATTTATCAGGACGAGGAGATAAAGATTTACAGAATTATATTGATTATTTTAAGTTATAAAATTATGGCGTTACCACAAGGGTCAGGCTTTCAAGGCTCGCTATCACAGATGAGCTCAAACAAACCTTTCAATCCTTAACGCAAATAGATAATATCACCTTTAAAAAAAACTAAATATAGCCAAAATGAAAGTCCTGATTTTCGACATCGTCGACATCGTCGAAATCATCAAAATTCAGAAATAATGAACGAAAGAACGAAGATGTGAGGCGAAGCCTCAAGCACGAAGTTCTGAAAGTGAGTGATGCTTTAGCAAATGCAAAGCATTCACGAATTCCTTATTAAACAATATATATTTAATGAGTAATTCCTAATTTTGATCGTGATTTTTTGGTTCGTTTTGTATCAAGACAAAATGAACAGAACTAAAAAAACATTATGAATCGCATTCAAACAAAACTACAAGAAGATAAAAAGCTTTTATCGATATACTTCACAGCAGGCTATCCAAATATTAATGATACTGTTTCTGTAATTCAAAACCTTGAAAAAAGTGGCGTAGATATGATAGAAATTGGGTTACCTTTTAGTGATCCTTTAGCGGATGGCCCAACCATACAAGCAAGCTCAACACAAGCACTTAAAAACGGCATGACTAGCGAACTCTTGTTTGAGCAATTAAAAGATATTCGCAAATCAGTTTCTATCCCTTTGATTATTATGGGTTATTTTAATCCTATGCTTCAATATGGTGTTGAAGCCTTTTGTGAAAAGTGTCAAGAGGTTGGTATTGATGGTCTTATTATACCAGATTTGCCAGTGGATGTCTACCATTCAGATTATAAAGCAATTTTTGAGAAATACGACTTAATCAATGTGTTCCTAATCACACCTCAAACTTCTGATGAACGCATTCGTTATATCGATTCTGTTTCAGATGGATTTATTTATATGGTGAGTTCAACAAGTACAACAGGAGCCAAAGTTGGATTTGGAGATATACAAACTGAATATTTTGAACGCATTGCAAATATGAACCTTAACAATCCTCAAATTGTAGGCTTCGGAATTTCTAATAACGAGACGTTTACGCAAGCGACCAAACATGCAAAAGGAGCGATTATAGGAAGTGCTTTTGTGAAGCATGTTACCAATAATGGTGTTAAAACAATTAACACTTTTGTAAAAACTATTTTATAGTATGAAACGAGCATGCTAAAAGCATTATCACCCAAAGGAATAATTAATAGCGAACAGCATGTGTTCTTAAAAAAACAATAAATATAAATACATGAAACTATTAAACGATTGGCGCATCATCATCCTTCTGTGTTTAACTTTAGGATTTGCACCGTTTTTTCCAGAACCGCATATCATTGGTAAACTAAAATGGTTAGTTGGTGGCGCAAATGGTATGACAGCAAAAGATTATTTTGATGTACTATTGCATGGATTTCCTTTTGTGCTTTTGCTGCGATTAATGTATTTAAAAATTAAAAAATGAGATTCTGAGGTAAATTCTGAATGACAAATATTATGGCTTTAAACATTGTACTTATAGAACCCGAAATCCCAAACAACACTGGCAATATTGGCCGCTTGGCCTTGGCTACAGGTTCTCGGTTACATTTAGTAAAACCCTTTGGTTTTATAATTGATGATAAACGTCTAAAACGTGCAGGCTTAGATTACTGGCAACATTTAGAAGTGATTTATTATGATAACATAGACGACTTCTTTTCTAAAAACAGCAATGCTAAAATGGTATTCTTATCAAGCCATGGAAAACAACACCATTGGGATATTAATTATATAGAAAATATGTTCTTGATATTTGGCAAAGAGTCTGTAGGCTTGCCAAAATCATTAATTGAAAAACACCCAGATTACCTTTTTAAAATCCCTCTTTATAGTAAAGAAATTAGAAGTCTTAATTTAGCCAATGCCGTGAGTATTATTGTATATGAAGGTTTACGGCAACTAGAGTTATAGATAGATACTTCTTATCTTTTAGCATGAGATTTCACATAAGTACAACTTACCAAAAAAACGGATTAAAAATAAAGAAATATTCTAAAACAATTAAATGAATAAAAACAAATTGATAACAAATAATAAAAACCTTTTAGAATTTCTATAGAATTTTTTATTATTATTAAATGACTTACAAATGTTACAATTACTATTGCTTTTTTAAATTGATATATTTGAAAGTAATATACCCTCGTTTAGAGGAGAAACTTTTTAAATCAATACATCATGAAAAAATCATTCTTGTTTTTACTATTATTTCTTACATTCTCTATTTGCAACTCTCAAAGTAAAGTTATTGAAAGTCTAAGTATGCAGAGTACTATTCTTAGTACATCAATAAAATATTCTGTGTATTTACCAACAGGATTTGAAGATTCTAATGAAAATTATCCCGTAGTTTATCTCCTAAATGGATTTACAGGTGACGAAACTAATTGGTCAAGAATTGGTAGATTAAGGGATATTGCCGATGAGCTTATAAGAGGTAATAAAATTGAGCCAATGGTGATTATTATGCCAGATGGTGACGATCGATTATATATGAATACAGATGATGGCACCTATCCTTACGAAGACATGTTTATGACTGAATTTATTCCATTTGTTGAGAAGAAATATAGAATAAAAAGTGAAAAACAATATCGAGGTATTAGCGGACTCTCAATGGGAGGTGCAGGAAGCTTAAGATTAGCCATAAAGTACCATGAGGTATTTGGGTCTTGTGCTGCATTTAGCTCGGGAATTACAACTGATGAAGAAGTCATCAACGTGAATCAAAAAAATTATGATAATTATTTTGGCCGCATATCACCATCTGCAATTGGAGTTAAAGGCGATGCCAGAAATACAGAAGCCATTAAAGAATATAATGTATTTCAACTTGTAGAAACAAAAGACGCTGAGCTATTAAAAACAGTTGATATTTATTTCGATTGTGGTGATGATGATTTTTTAGCTATAGGAAATTCCATGCTGCATATTGAATTAACTAAAAAAGAAATTAAGCATGAATATAGAGTGAGAGACGGAGCACATACTTGGAATTTTTGGATAAATTCGCTACCAGACGGTTTAGAATTTATTAGTGAATCCATGCACAATTAAAGAGCTCCTCTAATTATATTGTATCTATTTAAGAGAATTTAAAGCCGCTCTAGAATCCTTAAAAATGAAAAAAGTGACAAAAACTAAAGAAAAACCTCTATAAAAATCTAGAAGTTTCTCTTTAGTTATGGACTCATCGCTTCTTCCGCAACATCTCTAAGTACAAATTCTCAACCTTAGTCCTTGCCCAAGGTGTACGTCTTAAAAATTTTAAACTAGATTTTACTGAAGGATCTTGTGTAAAACAGCGGATATTTATCTGATAACCCATATATTCCCAACCGTAATGCGCTTCAAGCTCAGTGATAATCTGCTCTAGTTTTACTCCGTGTAATGGGTTTTTGGGCTGTGTTGGCATTTTCCTTTTTTCTGTCAGGTCTCTACTACGCTCGAGATGATAGTTATAAATCTTTTACTAACTCTTTAATTTTCACTGCTTTTTCAAAATGATTAAACTCATTGGTCCGTATCCACCAAGTTGCAGCTTCCATTAATAATTCTGGATTGTCATTTTTGTTTTTAAAAAACGCATAAAATGAGAGACCAACATTAGTTCCTTTTTCAGCAATCTTCTTATCGCTGACTTCGATAATTTTATCTTTTAACGCACTAGTCATTTCCTAATTTCTATTATCGTTACGCCTTCTGCTACGATTTCGGTTAGAATTTTTTGAATTTCCAGAATTTCTTTGACCAGAATTTCTATTATTATTACGACCTTGACTTCTACCTTGCCCTTGTTTAATAGGTTCTCTCGAAGCATTAGGATCGGGTTCAAAACCTTCAACGATCTCAACATCAATTTTCATATCGATTAACTTCTCAATATCTCGCAAATAGCTAGTTTCATCTGCACTTACTAAAGAAATGGCTTCACCACTTGCTCCTGCTCTGCCTGTTCTACCAATACGGTGTACGTAATCTTCAGAAATATTAGGCAATTCAAAATTAATAACATGTGGTAATAATGGAATATCCAATCCTCGTGCTGCAATATCTGTAGCTACTAAAACGCGTACAGAACCATTTTTAAATCCGGCTAGAGCCTTTGTTCTAGCTCCTTGACTTTTATTTCCATGTATCGCAGCTGCAGAAATACCAGCGCTTATCATCTTTTTGCAAAGTTTGTTAGCTCCGTGTTTAGTTCTATTAAATACTAAAACTTGTTTCCAATTACCATCAGAAATCAGTTTAATAATTAAGTCTGTTTTTTTACCTTTCGCTACACGATAGACTTTCTGTTCTATAATTTCAACAGCTGTATTTTCTGGAGTGGCTTCTACCTGTACTGGATTATTCAATATAGAATACGCCAATTTCTTAATATCTTTAGAAAAGGTTGCTGAGAACATTAAGTTTTGTCGCTTAGATGGCATCAGTTTCATAATACGTTCTATATCGCGTAAAAAACCCATATCCAACATTCGGTCTGCTTCGTCTAAAACAAGCATTTCAACTCGTTTTAAAGACAATGCTCCTTGATTTTCTAAATCTAATAATCGTCCTGGAGTTGCTACCAAAATATCAATCCCTTGTCTAATCTTAGCTACTTGTGGCTTCTGGTTAACTCCACCAAAAACAACGGTACTTCTTAGATTTAAGAATTCGCTATACTCTTTAACATTGGCGTAAACCTGTGCAGCTAACTCACGTGTAGGCGTTAATATCAGCGCTCTTATAGGTCTGTATTTATCTTTTGGATTTTCAGATAATAAGTGTAATAATGGTAACGTAAAACCTGCTGTTTTCCCGGTGCCAGTTTGTGCTGACGCCAAAACGTCTTTTCCCTCTAATACAGGAGGAATAGCTTTGAGTTGAATAGGTGAAGGTGTATCGTATCCTTTTTTTTGGATCGCTCTTAAAATAGGCTCAGACAAGCCCAATGATTTAAATGACATATATAAAGTTTATGAAGCAAACTCTATATTTTTAGGTCACTCCTTTAATTTGGCGCGAAGTTACAGTTATTTTATTCGATACCTCGTATATACATGACTTTCTAAAAATTTTCAACTAACTTCGTTTAACGTCTTATGTAAGTCATTAAAACGGACATATATCGTTAAGTTATTCCCAATCAAAATGCTCACCCTTGTGAATTATGAAATTAAAAAACTCAGCATCATAAAAGATAAATCTAGTGTAAAAAATCGAGAAATGGATTTTTAATAAAAACGATGAATATTTAAGAAATATTCATCGTTTTTTTGTGTAGTGTGTTTAATTCATACTTAGTTCACTATATCGCTAACACTGCCGCTTGGCCATATTGGAAATGGATAGCATTGTGCCCTGGATCTTTCTTATACATATAGAGTTCTTCAGGGCTTTTCTCAAACAACATGATAATGTCTGATCCACCAAATTGAAACTTGCCGAATTCCTGACCTTTAACAACTTCCTTGCCTTCTAGACCAGGAGTCATCAATACACCCGATACTTGACACATCCCTATTGGAAGTATGCCCACTTTACCTAATTCAACAGTATCCATAATCACTAAACCTCTCGATTGCTTAAACTCATAACCATTAGGCGCTCCATCTGGTGCATCAAATTGCTTCTCAGTAATGTTAACATTCAAGAATACATTACCAGATATCGCTCTACTTTCTAAAACTAATCCAGAAACAGGAGTATGGAAACGATGATAATCAAACGGCCCTAAAAAGTAATGTACAAAAGTTCCCCCCTTAAAAGCATCAGCATATTGGCTACCATCTAAAAGTTCACTGATAGTACCAATAGTATGGGTGTGTTTTAAAGTGACTGTAGTTTTTTCTCCAATTTCATTTGTAACATTCCCATTTTCATCAATCGGATAATTCGCTTTAAAAGTACAATCAGCTGGAGCAACTATTGTTTTATTGTTAGTAGGATCGGTAATTGGACGTAGGGGAGTTATTCCTGTCCCTTTTGCTGCTCCGTTAAATTCACGATAAAATAACTCATTGAAAGTCTTCCAATTTGCTTCATTATCAGAATACAGATCCCAATTGTACATTGAATTAGCTTTAAACGATGCTCTTGACGCTGATGTTAATGATGCTGTGGTGCTACAGAATTCGCCCCAACTATCTGAAAACTCAACCAACCATGCCGCAAAATCGGGGAAACCTTGCATAGTAATTGTTGCACATGGTTCCTTTTGATCTACCAACCAAAAAAAATGACATAGTAAATCATAAACCTTTCGGTTAACTCCGTTTACTTGTGGACTACTTTTCCAAGCGTTAGGATATTGGGCAGAAATTTCTTCATTAGGAATCAATTTTACATATAGATCCAAATAATCGTAATACTTTTCAATCGTAGTAGGCCATGCATTACCTTTAAACACTTCATTTAGCCCATTATAAAGCTGAGCATCAAGTGTTTTTTTTGCCGTGCCTGAGGCTAAGGTTATAGAGGAAGCTAGAGCCCTTTTCAATTCTAAATTGTTGTCTAGAAGTATTTGCAATCTCTGTACAACTGGACTTAGTGTACTGGTAGTTGAATTTGTATTTGCCATTATTAATAGTTTTAATTGTTTCCTACTCTATCTATTTAAATAGGCTTTTCGAATTCCGCCTTGTAATCAGAATCGATAATAGCTACTCAATCGTAATAATTTGCTTTTTGATTACGTTACAAATGTATCATGAAAACGGGATCTATTTTAGAGTATAAATACCTAATTTTCACACCTTCACATCATTGGAAAATTCAAAATTGGGGAATTAATGAATTGAATACTAAAAAAATGTCATAGCCGTTGATATTTGTACACGAAAGCATGAGTTTGGGGTAAAAATAAGCGCGTAACACGGTATATAAAAAATAACAAGAAATTGTATAATGAAAAGTTTGTGTTTACTACTTTACTTTGTTTTAATACTGAAAGAATAGTTGTTTTATTCTGCTACTTTTCATATACTAACACCGTTTAAACCTCTCAAAAAAACTCAGAATACTGCATAACCCGAAAATCAAACGTATTAAATTTTGGGTTTTTAGCTTTCAGTTGTTTGTATAATGGCAATCTACTTATTGAAATGTTTGCGGCTCCTGAGCCTGAGGTTAGTGATATGGTTTTTATTTTACGTTGAGATTGGGCAGATTCCCGCGCTTCGCTCGGAATGACGAATTGATGAATTCGTGGCACTTCGTTATTAACCAATTCTAGTTTTAGGCTGTATGCTTTTAAATGTTTTCTAAAGAAATATTCTGGTCCGTTTTTACTATTACCTCCTGTAAACAAAATGGTTTCTATACTTGGGTATTGATTTAAATAACTAATAACATCTCTCAATTTAATGTTTTGCATTCCTAAATCGGAAGCATCAATTTTTTCGCGCTCTGCACTTTCTACAATATCACAAACACCTATTTGGTTCTCAGTTAAAAACCGCATACGCTCCTCAATGGCTTTTTGGGAATTATCGTAACGCAAATTGAGATTATGAATTTTATCTATAAACAACCATAATGAATTGTAATAACTTCCATAGCAGAAATCAACATCTTTTTCTAGTAAATCACCAGTTGAGAATCTTGGAGGTGGCAATGTACCTACGATTAATTTTTTGGTATCCTTTTGAATAAATGGTTTGTATGGATGTTTATGAAAAAACATTACAACGATTTAAGCAACTTTTCAACCTCAACAATGGTCGCCCTATAGATTTTTCTATTAGGCTTTGCCATATGCTGAGACTCAGAATATATTTCATTTAATAAATCTTTACCTTCTTCACTTCTATTATTTTCTAAATAAATTTTAGCTAGTTCTAAACGTTCTTTATAATTAGAATAGGGTCTGTCAATTTGTTTTAATTGCTCTTCTGCTTGCTTTACCTTACCTAATTCTTTTAATGCTAAACCATAACAGAATTGCTCTTTAGATCCTTTAAACTCAGACTTATCTTTAATAGCCTCGGCATGGTCTATAACACCTACATAATCTTTGAGCTGAAAGTAACACAACACAAGTTGTTGGTGTGCATACAAATCATTCTGATCTACATCATCTAGTGTCTTTTTATAATTAACTATAGCATTAGGCATATCATTATTATTAACATAAGCATCAGCCAATTCAATTCTATTGGTATAAGTATCTGAGAATTCAATCTTTTTTTCAAGATCAGTTATCTTCTTTGCAGGATTGATAATAGAAGTGATTTCACTTTGAATTTTATCGGCATCATTCTTATTATAGACTTGAGTAATAATATAGATAAGAGAGCCTATAACAGGAATAAAAAATATAAGGAAATACCAATAATAAGGCCTGTGGTTTTTATAAGCGTGATAAATACAAAACGCTTGTAGGGCAACAATTAAATAATATTGCATAGATTGATGTTAGTCTTTTAAATATACTATTTATCTTGTAAAAATCAACTCATTTTCAGAGGATAATGATTCACTAAAACCGTAATTATCGTAATTAAAACCTTTTATGTCTTCGATAGTTTTAGCATCTGTATCTATAATGTAACGCGTCATTAATCCTCTAGCCAGTTTCGCGAAAATTGCAATGATTTTATACTGTCCGTTTTTAAATTCTTTAAATGCAATATTAACCACAGGTACTTTTAATGCTTTAGTATCAATAGCTTTAAAATACTCGTTACTTGCTAGGTTTAAAAATAACTCATCATCTTCTAACTCATCGTTTAATGTTTTAGTTATTTTCTTTTGCCAAAATTGATATAGATTTTTGTTTCTACCAACTTGCATTTTAGTTCCCATTTCCAATCGATAAGGCTGTACTAAATCTAAAGGTTTTAATACACCATATAATCCCGAAATAATCCGTACTGTATCTTCTACCTTGTCTAATTTTTTAGTAACAATAGTATAGGCATCTAAGCCTCTATACACATCTCCACTAAAGGCATAAATGGCTTGTCTGGCATTGTCTTTTGTAAATGGTAATTCCCAATTTTGATTTCTCTCGTAATTTAGTTGTCCTAGATTATCTGAAATGTGCATTAACTTAGATAAGCTCCTAGCCGATTTCTTTTTTAGTAATTTATTTAAACGTTCAGCTTCTGATAAAAAGAACCCTTCTGTGGTCTTATTAGTTGGCAGTTTTGATTCAAAATCTAAAGACTTTGCTGGTGATAATACGAGTTTCATGATACATGCCCACGAAAGTGGGTATCTCTTAAAGGTTAAACAATTTTTCTTTCTTATTTGTAAAAATACAATGTAAATAAGACAGTTTGAAATGTTAACGAGAAGAATTAATAATAGCGATATAACGAATGTCTATTTTAATTTAAGATGTTCTAAAAAAATGATTAGTATAAGCGATTCTAATAGTCCTAGAATTACGATCATGAGATTCCTGCTTGCGCAGCAGGAATTTAGTCGTTAGCGTGCTTAGAATAATGCCTCCACTTATCAATACATTGTTGTATGTCTTCTGGAACTTCAGATTCAAACTTCATAAATTCTTCTGTTGTTGGATGCTCAAATCCTAAAGTTTTAGCGTGTAAGGCTTGCCTTGGTAAAATTTTAAAACAGTTATCTACAAACTGCTTGTACTTTGTAAATGTGGTTCCTTTTAAGATGCGCTCTCCTCCATAACGCTCATCATTAAATAATGTATGGCCAATGTGCTTCATGTGCACACGTATTTGATGTGTACGTCCTGTTTCGAGCTTACAACTAACTAAAGTTACATAACCTAATCGTTCTATTACTTTGTAATGAGTTACTGCAGGTTTTCCTTTATCTATATCATCTCCTTCATAGACTGTGTTTTGCAATCTATTCTTGGGATGACGACCTATATGACCTTCAATTGTACCTTCCTCTTCTTCAATATTTCCCCAAACTAGGGCGACATATTTGCGCTCACTCGTTTTTTTAGCAAACTGATTAGACAAATGTGCCATAGCTTGTTCCGTCTTAGCAACAACTAGTAATCCGCTTGTATCTTTATCTATGCGATGCACCAAACCTGGTCTATTGCTTGAATTATTTGGTAAGTTCTCAAAATGAAAAATTAACGCATTAATTAAAGTCCCAGAATAATTGCCATGGCCAGGATGCACAACCATACCTGCTGGTTTATTCACAACCAATAAATCATCATCTTCGTAAACTACATCAATAGGAATATCTTCTGCAATTAAAAGATTTTCGTGTGGAGGATGCTCAAACTTTACAGTAATGTAATCGTTTGGCTTTACCTTATAATTTGATTTTACTGGCACATCATTCACAAAAATACTTCCATCTTTTGCAGCAGCCTGGATTTTATTACGCGTTGCGTTTTCTATAAAATTCATCAAATATTTATCTATTCGAAGTGGTTGTTGACCTTTTACAACTCTAAAAGCATGATGTTCATAAAGTTCGTCTTCTTGTTCTGTAATATCAATAATATTTGTCATGGTTTAATTGCGCTTACCATTACCCAAGACCAAATCTATAGTAGAGGTCAATGGTAAAGGTGTTCCTGGTTTAATTGTTTTGCCTTTATGTTTCAGTCCAAGAACAACATCTTTTCCTATGTTATCTATGTAAGTGATATTGCCTACTTTAAATTCTAAAGCTTGTAATTGTGGTTTTGCTTGTCTAAACGTACGTTTAAGAATATTTGGCACTTCAACTTTTCGGTAACCAGAAGGATTTAAGATTAAGTAAATTTTTCTATTTTCCTTAACCTGAGATCCTGCAGTTGGACTTTGCTCGATAACGGAATATTTAGGATACTTAGGATTGTAATTCGCTGAATCTTGAATTTCCATTGCCAAATCATTATCGTTTAATTCTATTTTAACGGTCTCTATAGATTTACCTTTTAAGTTTGGCACTACCACAAATTCACCATGATTGGTGGTTATAGTTAACCATTTTAATATTATAAAACACAATACTAAAAGCGCCACAATTGCCAATCCCAATTGTTTTAAAAACACTTTACTGGTAAGAAACTTAACAAAACTCATAGGCAAAATAATTGAATACAAAACTAAGAAATTATATAACGTAATAAAATTTATATACGTATTGACATAGGATTTAGTTGGCCAAACTAAACTTAACTTTTTCTATTTCCTAAAAAACAAAAAAATCAAGATAAGTTCGTTGAAAATAAATGATACTTTTACATTACACTTTTTAATTTAGAGAATGAAAAAAAATATTGCAATAATAATGGGAGGTTATTCTAATGAATATAAAATTTCCTTAAAAAGTGGCAATGTAGTTTATGACACTTTAGATAATGAAAAATATAACATCTATCGCGTTCATGTTTTTAAGGATAAATGGGTTTATGTTGATGAAGCCGAAAAAGAATATTCCGTTGATAAAAATGACTTTTCAATAACATTAAATTCTAACAAGATTACTTTTGATTGTGTTTTTAACGCCATACATGGCTCGCCAGGAGAAGATGGGTTTATGCAAGCTTATTTTAAATTATTAAACATAAAGCAGACAAGTTGCAATATGTACCAAGCTGCTTTAACCTTTAACAAGCGAGATTTGCTAGCCACACTAAAACCTTTTGGTATTAAAACAGCAGAAAGCTATTATCTAAACATTGGTGACGCGATTAATGAAGATGCTATTGTTGCTAAAGTAGGATTGCCGTGTTTTGTAAAAGCTAATAAAGCAGGTAGTAGTTTTGGTATTTCTAAAGTGTATAAAAAAGAAGACATAAAAGCTGCTATAGACAGCTCATTTATGGAGGATAATGAAATAATTATTGAGCAATTTTTAGATGGTGTTGAGGTCTCAGTTGGCGTCATTTCTTATAAAGGTAAAACAACCGTTTTACCAATTACAGAAATTGTATCTGAAAATGATTTCTTTGATTACCAAGCTAAATACGAAGGGAAGTCTCAAGAAATTACTCCTGCTCGAATCTCTGATGATTACAAACAAAAAACAGAAACTTTAGCAAAAAAAATATATGATACCTTAGGGTTGACAGGGTTTTCTCGGAGTGAATTTATATTTAAAAATGATGAACCTCATTTACTAGAAGTTAACACAGTACCTGGCTTAACTAGAGAAAGTATTTTACCTCAGCAAGCAGCCGAAGCAGGTATTAGCTTGCAAGATTTGTTTGGTAATGCTATTGAAGAAGCGTTGAAGGGTTTCTGATTTTTAATTTGCGTTTTTAGAAGGATAACTAAATTCTTTAATCCTTATCTTTGTTATTGAAACAAATAAAAAAATTCTTGCCTTCGCAGGAAGTAACCATGAAAAGAGCACTATTCCCAGGATCCTTTGACCCGATTACTTTAGGTCACTACGATATTATAAAACGTGGTATTAAACTTTTTGATGAAGTTGTTGTTGCTATTGGCATTAACGCTGAGAAAAACTATATGTTTTCTTTAGAAGAACGAAAAGCTTTTATTGAAAAGTCATTTGAAAACGAGCCGAAAGTAAAAGTAGTTACTTACAAAGGTCTTACTATTGATTTTTGCAGAGAAATTGACGCACAGTTTATTTTAAGAGGTTTAAGAAATCCTGCAGATTTTGAATTTGAAAAAGCCATCGCACATACTAACAGAAGGTTATCTAAGATTGAAACTGTTTTCTTGTTAACTGCTGCAGATACTTCATACATTTCTTCATCTATTGTAAGAGATGTTATTAGAAATAATGGAGACTATACCGTTTTAGTACCAAAGACTGTTGTAGTTAAATAATATTATTCTCTTTGATTTTCGCACAGCTTCTAGCTTATTATGTACTTCTAGATTACGGTACATATGTTCAATATGCTTTATTATAGTCTCTTTTTAAAGAATGATTTATTTAGAAATAAAAAAAGCATCAGGTATTTCTGTGCTTGAAAACAGAAGATATAACTGATGCCTTTTTAACAAATTGATTAATAGCTTAACTAATATATAATTAATTACGAGTAGGTTACATTATATTCGACAAATAGACAATTTAAAAAGATTAAGCGTAATTTATTGATAATTAAGCTTTATCACAAGTATTTATACTGTTGTATTCTCTTTTACTTTCATTTTGAATATTAATAATTAATTTAAAAGGAAATATGAGGAAATTTTGTTCGTAAGTCATCAATATCAGATTGAAGTTTTAAAAGAAATTCTTTGTGCGCTTCTGAAGATGGATTGAAAGGACGATGCCCTTTTTTTGACTGAATAGAAGCGACAATTTCTGATATTCTTAGAGCATCGTCAGACAACCAAACAGTTTTAAATTTTTCCCAAATGTAATCTATTGCGACTTGGTTAGGATGAATCATGTCAGCATTATAGAAACGATAATCTCTTAATTCATCCATCATAATTTCATAGGAAGGAAAATAATGCAATTGATTTCTTGGCTCTACTACTTGATGAATCGCAGCAATTAAGTGCGATTTACTCTGCATATTCTCAACAAAACCATCTTTAATATGCCTTACGGGTGATACTGTAAATAAGAATGTGCCCTTTGAATTAACACTTTTTACTAAGCTAATAATAGCTTCTAATGATTCTGCAATTTGATCTACAGAAAGCAATTCTTTTAAAAACTGCTTTTGCGGTAATTTATGGCAATTAGCAACGATAGTATCCGTTACGATATGTCTATAAACCCAACTTGTCCCTAAGGTAATTATAATATGAGATGCTTCTTTTAATTGCTTGTTTGTTTCATCGATTTCCGCATTCAAAGCTTTTAACAAGGCCTCTTTTGAAGCAGAATTCAATTTAGAATGCGCATCTAAACAACACCATTGCTCATTATGGAAGTTTATATCTTCTTCAGAATAGTAATCTTTATTAATTGCTCTAGTGACTAGATTTTCAATAGCCAAAGGATGGAATAGAATCCCAAATGGATTTATATACGATTGAAATTTATGATACTCAAACTTGTTTCCTATGTTATCAGCAAAGCAAGAACCTAACAAGAGTGCTTTAGAGTTGTAATCTATTTGATTATGAGGCTCTTTTTTGAGTGGTATTTTAGTTTGTAAATTCACTTAACTATTCAATGTAACCTTTTCCGGCTTTTAATGCATCCTCAATACCAGCAGGATTCTTACCTCCAGCAGTCGCAAAGAAAGGTTGCCCTCCTCCGCCTCCTTGGATATGTTTACCAAGTTCTCTTACAACTGTACCAGCATTTAAATCTTTGCTAGTCACTAATTCTTTAGATACATAACAAGACAAAATCGCTTTGCCACTATTTTCAGCACCAAATAATAAGAAGAGATTATCAAACTGACTTCCTAATTCAAAACAAACATCTTTAATACCAGATGCATCTAAGTCGAGTTTCTTTGCCAAAAACTGAACACCATTAATTTCGGTTAACTCATTTCTAAGCTCTCCTTTAATGTTCTTTGCTTTATCTTTTAATAAGCCCTCTATTTGTTTCTTTAAGTCTGTGTTTTCAGATTGTAAATTTTGTAATGCTTTTACAGGTTCTTTGGCGTTGTTTAGTAAATCTCTCATTTCGAAAAAAGAACGATTGTTTTCAAAATAAAAATCTTTTACAGCATCGCTTGTAATAGCCTCAATACGTCTAATTCCTGCGGCTACTGCTCCTTCAGAAGTAATTTTAAAATGCCAAATATCACCTGTATTATTTACATGTGTTCCTCCGCAAAGCTCAATTGATTGACCAAAACGAATCGCACGAACCGAATCGCCATATTTTTCGCCAAATAATGCCATTGCACCTTCATCCATAGCCTGCTGCATTGGTATATTTCGTTGTTCTTCTAATGGCAATTTACCTTCAATACGCGCATTCACGAAATTTTCAATATCACGTAATTGCTCAACAGTAACTTTAGAAAAATGTGAAAAATCAAAACGTAAATGTTTTGAATGTACAGCAGAGCCTTTTTGTTCTACATGATCGCCTAAAACTTCTCGTAAAGCTTGATGTAAAAGATGTGTTGCTGTATGATTACATTCTGTTCTGTAACGTTGCTTGGAATCAACAACTGCTTTTAAAACTTCATCTCTATGTTTTGGTAAATTCTTTGTAAAATGTATAATAAGGTTATTCTCTTTTTTGGTGTCTAATATATAAACGACATCACCATGCTCATCTTCTAAATAGCCTTTATCACCAACTTGTCCACCTCCTTCAGGATAAAATGGTGTGATATTGAAAACAAGCTGATACATTTCACCATCTTTTTTAGAAACCACTTTACGGTAACGTGTAATTTTAACATGAGCTTCAAGTGTATCGTATCCAATAAATTCTTCAACTTCATCATGATGCAATATTGTCCAATCATCCGATTTTAATTCTGATGCTTCTCGACCACGATCTTGCTGTTCTTTAAGTGCAATTTTAAATTCTTCGGTATTATAAGTGAATCCTTTTTCGCGAAGAATAAGATCTGTCAAATCTTCTGGAAAACCATAAGTATCTTTAAGCTCAAATACTTTAGCACCTGAAATTTCTTTTGTTTTCGAAGTCTTTACAATTTTATCTAATAGCACCAAACCTTGATCTAACGTTCTTAAGAATGAAGTCTCTTCTTCTTTAATTACATTTTCAATTAATTGTTTTTGGACCTTTAACTCAGGAAAAGCATAACCCATTTTTTTAGTTAAGGTATCTACTAAACGGTATATAAAGGGCTCTTTTTTATCTAAAAATGTAAAGCCATAACGTACAGCACGACGCAAAATTCTACGAATAACATAACCAGCTCCATTGTTGCTAGGTAATTGTCCGTCTGCAATTGAAAAAGCTACTGCACGTACATGATCAGAAATTACTCTAATAGCAATATCAACCTTTTCATCTTTCCCATAGTCTTTATGAGTTATAGTTTCTATCTCACGAATTATTGGTGTAAAAACATCGGTATCGTAATTAGACTGTACTCCTTGTAACACCATACATAGACGCTCAAAACCCATACCTGTATCTATGTGCTTATTTGGTAAGTTTTCAAGAGAGCCATTTGCCTTACGATTGTACTGCATAAAGACTAAATTCCAGATTTCCACGACATGAGGATGATCCATATTAATTAGAGACCTTCCATCTACTTTCGCTTTTTCTTCAGCAGAACGAATATCTACATGAATCTCACTACATGGTCCACAAGGACCTTGGTCTCCCATTTCCCAGAAGTTATCCTTTTTGTTTCCCATAAGAATACGATCTTCTGGAATTAATTCTTTCCAAAGGTCATATGCTTCTTTGTCCATTTCTAAATTATCGGCATCATCACAACCTTCAAAAACAGTAACATATAAGCTGTCCTTATCTATTTGATAAACTTCAGTAAGCAATTCCCAAGCCCAAGCAATTGCTTCTTTTTTAAAGTAATCACCAAAACTCCAGTTACCTAGCATTTCGAAAAGTGTATGGTGATAGGTATCATGTCCAACTTCTTCTAAATCATTTTGTTTCCCTGAAACACGCAAACATTTTTGCGAATCTGAAATTCTATTTTTCTTAGGCTCCACATTACCTAAAAAATATTCTTTAAATGGTGCCATACCAGAATTGACAAACATTAAGGTTGGGTCATCTTTTAAAACCATAGGTGCAGATGGCACAATGAGGTGTTTCTTTCCTTCAAAAAAATTTAAAAATTTAGTGCGGATTTCTTGAGACTTCATATACTATATACTAGCTTGTTTCTATTTAATTGCCACAATTGCAAAACAATTTTTATATTTTCTCTGAAATTTTTATTTACTTTTATTGTCAGAGAGAACCTCCTGCAAATATATTCCATTAGTTTTTTAAATTTGTAATGGAAATATTTTTGTAGGTTTGATGGTTTTGCAAGTACATTAAGACACCTTGTGTGTCTCTTAGCTGCAAAAATAGCATAAATTCAAACATGGGTAAGGTAAAATATTATTATGATTCTGAAACGCTTTCTTACCGCAAAATAAAGCGAAAAAAAGCCACAACATTTAAGTATGCTTTAGGGTTCTTAATTGGTGCTGCGCTGTTTGGGTTTCTGTCTTTCTTTATTGCAAGCCAATATATTGAATCTCCGAAGGAACGCCAAATGGCTAGAGAGTTACAAAACATGGAATTGCAATATGAATTACTAAACAAGCGTATGGATGACGCTATAGCTGCATTAGAAAATGTTGAAGAACGAGATAATGCAATTTACAGACTTTATTTTGAATCCAATCCTATACCAGATGAACAACGACGTGCTGGATTTGGAGGTATCAATCGCTACAAAAAATATGAAGGTTTTGATAATTCGCAATTAATTGGAGAAAGCAATAAGCGGTTAGATATTTTAGAAAAAGCCATTGTAGTACAATCTAAATCACTAGATGAAATAGCCAAATTAGCAGAAGATAAAGAAAAATTTCTTGAAGCCATACCTGCAATACAGCCTGTAAGCAATGTTAATCTTACACGTATGGCTTCTGGCTATGGTTACAGAACAGACCCGTTTACCAAAGTTAGAAAATTTCATTTTGGCATGGATTTTACTGCACCTCGTGGCACTCCTATTTACGCCTCTGGCGATGGAGTTGTTAAACGTGCTGACAATAGTTCAACTGGCTACGGAAAACATATTCGAATAGACCATGGTTATGGTTATTTGTCCCTTTACGCTCATTTGTACAAGTACAATGTAAGAGTAAACCAACGCGTAAAGCGAGGTGACTTAATTGGTTTTGTAGGTAGTACAGGTCGTTCTGAAGCACCACATTTACACTATGAAATTTTTAAAGATGGTGATCGCATCAACCCAATTAACTTTTATTATGGAAACTTGTCTGCAGAAGAATTTAACGTAATGCTTAGAAAAGCTTCATTAGAAAATCAATCACTAGATTAAGATGCATATAGACTTACCCGAAAAACGTTATTATGGTATTGGAGAAGTTGCCAAAGCCTTCAAAGTAAATGCATCTTTAATTCGCTTTTGGGAAAAGGAATTTGACGTAATAAAACCTAAAAAAAATGCCAAGGGCAATCGTAAGTTTACACCAGAGGATATTAAAAATTTAAAATTTATTTATCATTTGGTTAAAGAACGTGGCTTTACCCTTGAAGGTGCTAAAACACATTTAAAAGAAGAACGAAAGCAAGCTTTAGAAAAGTTTGAAATCATAGAAAAACTAGAGAGTATAAAAGCACAACTAAATAAAATAAAAACTCAACTTTAAAACTTATATATTATGAAAAAATGGCTAATTCCCTTAATTGTAATTGCAATAGTGGCTTTTGGCATCTATAAATGGGCTGTAGGAATAAATAATACATCTGTTGAACTAGAAGCTAATGCAAAAACAGCTTGGTCTAATGTAGAAAGTACATACCAAAGACGAAACGACTTATATAGTACAGTTATTAAAACGGTTCAAGGGTCTGCTGACTTTGAAAGAAAAACATTAAACGAAGTTATAGAAGCAAGATCTAAGGCTACATCTGTAAACATAGATGTTAACGATTTAACACCAGAAAAAATGGCTGCTTTCCAGGAAGCTCAGAGTAAGTTAAGTGGTTCATTCAGTAGGCTTATAGCATCTTTTGAGCGCTATCCAGAACTTAAAACCACAGATCAATTTAGGGAGTTTATTGCTCAGCAAGAAGGTACAGAAAACAGAATCAATATAGCAAGAGATCGTTATAATGAAGCAGTAAACAACTATGATATTTATACTACAAAATTTCCAAATAAGATTTTAGCTGGAATGTTCGGTTTTAAAGAAATGGTACGATATAAGGCAGATCAAGGAAGTGAAAATGTACCAGATGTTAATTTTGAATTTAACTAAAATTTATCATGTCAAATCTTGAAGATTTTCTCACTTCAAAAGAAGAAGAGGAAATCGTTGAAGCTATTCGTATTGCTGAGTATGATACCTCAGGTGAGATTCGTGTGCATATTGAGCATAATTGCGATACAGATGTTTACGAGCGAGCGCTTGATGTATTCCATATACTAAAAATGGACAACACCAAAGCACAAAACGGAGTGCTTATATATGTAGCTGTGGATAATAAGTCCTTTGTTATTTTTGGAGATCAAGGCATTAATAATATTGTCGGTGCTGACTTTTGGAATTCTACTCGCGACAAGATTAACTCTCAATTTAAGTCTGGCTATTTTAAGCAAGGTATCATTGATGGTATTATAGAAGCAGGGAAAGTACTTTCTAAGCATTTTCCTAGGAATCATTGTGATAACGACGAATTAGATAATACAATCTCAAAAGGCTAATGCAACAATTAAAACACATAGCATTTAGATTAATTCTAATTTTATTTTTAGGAAGTCCACTTATTGGTTTAGCTCAATATGATATTCCTCCAAAACCAGAGTTTCAAACTAGTGTTTATGATGACGATATTAAATTATTATCAGTATCAGAAAAAAATAGTTTAGAGCAAAAGCTTATACGTTATTCTGATACAACTTCAACTCAAATTGTCATTGCAATTATTAGTTCAACCAAAGGTGAATACATTAATTACTTAGGCGCACAATGGGCAGAAGAATGGGGAATTGGACAAGCCGATAAAGACAACGGTATTTTTGTACTTCTTGCTAAAGATGATCGAAAAATAAACATTAGTACAGGGAAAGGGACTGAGCATCTCCTCACAGATGCCATGAGCAAACGCATTATAAATAATGATATTATTCCTTATTTTAAAAGTAATGATTATTATGGTGGACTTAATCGTGCGACAGATGCAATTTTTGAGGTAATGACTGGAGAGTATCAAGGCACCAGACAAAATAACACTAGTGAATTTCCTTTTGAGGTCTTAATTTTCATATTTATAATTTTCATCATTATTATTGCCATTTCTAAAAATAGAAGAGGTGGTGGTAATGGAGGAAACAAATCTAAGAGTCGCAGTCTCTTAGAAGCTATTATTCTTAGTAATATGGGTCGCGGAAGTTATTCTAGAGGTTCATCTTCTGGTGGATTTGGTGGTGGTTTTGGAGGTAGCTCATCTTCAGGAAGTGGTGGTTTTGGAGGTGGCTTCGGAGGCGGAAGTTTTGGAGGTGGTGGAGCTTCTGGAGGTTGGTAGTTT
>NZ_CAXBGB010000056.1:0-21327 GCF_963975125.1 uncultured Winogradskyella sp.
TCTGTTTTGGAAGCTTTTTTTATTATCCCGAACTCGTTTAAGGATTCTAGAAGCTTATTAATACTTAGCCGATTTCCCTTTAGGAAGTGAACGCTCAATAAAATCTCTTAAATCATCATTAGCTTTTATGAGGTCTTGGTTTCGTAAATACATCATGTGACCACTTCGGTAGCCTTTAAACGAAAATCGATTTTTCATCTTACCACTAGGATCTATTTGCCATTGCGAGTATTTAGCAGAAAAATAAGTTGTAGCACCATCGTAATATCCAGATTGTGTCATTACTTTTAAGTATGGGTTTTGCGCCATAGCTTGTCTTAAATTTTCTCTAGTATTATCTTTGGTGCTATCCCAATTGCCAACATTACCAAACACATTGTATTTTACATCGGTTTTAAAGCCTAATTCATTGCGAATATAATAATTGATAGCAGGAGCAAAGGAATGTAGCCAAGACGTAAGTTCTGCACTGTAATCTGGACTCGTGCCAGTTTCTACTTTATCAATACCGATATATCTAGAGTCTAGGCGACCAATGGTCTCACCAGTTTTGTCTCTAAGTAATTCTTTCCAAAAGAAATGATTTGGTACATCTAAGTTCTGTTGCAAAATCACTTTTTCAGATAAGCCAGAATAATAACTCATTTGTTTAGCAATACCTTGTTTTTCTGTGGCAGATATAAATCCTCCTTTGGCAATCGCTGGCATTAAATCATTTACTGCAAAATGCTCAGCCTCTGGTAATATTTCTAGTAAATCTTTGTTCTGAAGTGCTGTTGGTAACATCTTATGGTACCATGCTGCTGCTGTATAGTATGGCAAATTTAAACTCGATGCTAATGGTCCACCAACTCGCAATACTTTGTAATCTGCAGGTGAGACCATAATAACTCCATTAAGGTACATCCATTGACTATTCTGAAGTTCTAAAGATAATCCCATAACACGAGTACCTCCATAGCTTTCGCCAATAATATATTTAGGTGATTCCCAACGGTTATGACGTGTTGTAAAGGTGTTCATCCAACCAGCTAAATATTTTATATCTGCATTAACACCAAAGAAGAGTTTATCATCTGGCATTTTACCATCTTTATCAGCTATTTTCCGAGAGTACCCTGTATTTACAGGATTTATAAATACTATATCTGCCACATCTAATATAGAATTCGGGTTGTCCTTTACACCATAAGGCTGCACAGGATAACCTTCGTCATCTATCTTTAAAATTTTTGGCCCAGTGTAAGCAATATGCATCCAAACAGAAGCCGAACCAGGACCACCATTGAACGAATAGATAATAGGTCTGTTGTTGCCTTTACTATCGTTAGTGCGTTTGTAATAGGTGTAATATAATGAAGCAATCATTAAACCTTCATCATCCCAAACAGGTTGAAAGCCTGTTTCGGCTTTATAATTAACTTGTATGCCTTTAATGGTAACTGAGCTATTTGTTTCGTACTTTATATCTGAAGGAATATTCAAATTTTGAGAGAAGCTAATTGTACAACAAATAAAGAATAGAAGTATAAAACGAAATTTCATAATTAGAGTTTTAAGTTGGTTTTAATATAGTCATTTTATAAAAACAAATCTAAAGGTGTGAATTAAAATTAGTAAAGAGAACGCGAGTTTTGTAACTGTAATGGTTCTCTATACAATTTTCTTTATTTCTACTGCGCTCAGCCAAACAGAAAGTCATTTGAGCTCACATTTATTAACCTTAATAATTAAGGAATAAAGATAGTAAAGATGAGATGAATTTAGAAGCCTTCAAAAACTCCTAAACCAAACAAGGCAAAATCATATTTTACAGGATCTTTTGGGTCTAAGCGTCGTAAGGCTTTATCTAGCTCAGCCAAAGCTTTACCATCGTCTTGTTTGCGTTTTAGAAGTCCGAGTTTACGAGCTACATTCCCAGAATGTACATCTAAAGGGCAGCTTAATTGGGAGGGAGACAATGATTTCCAAATGCCAAAGTCCACACCATTATTGTCGTTGCGTACCATCCAACGTAGAAACATGTTAATGCGTTTAGCTGCAGAATTTTTAAGTGGATCACTAACATGCTTTTTTGTGCGCTTTAAATGTGGTACTTCAAAGAATATTTTTTTGAATTCATAAATGCTCTGTTGTAATGAATTTTTTTTTGCATGCTGAGCAAAAACTACTTCTAAACCATCATGATTTTTATAAATATGTTGCAGACTTTTAATAAACTGTATAAAATCATTGCCATTAAATGTTCTGTGTACAAATGGACTTAATTTTTCTAAATCCGAGTCTTGATGTCGCATTATAAACTCAGAAGGTGAGTGGTCTAATAACTCCATCATTTTGTTAGCGTTATTAATAATACTTTTACGATTTCCCCAGGCGATGGTAGCCGTTAAAAACCCAGCAATCTCAATATCTTCTTTTTCGGAAAACTGATGAGGTATCTGGATAGGATCACTCTCAATAAACTTTGGGTGATTGTAAAGAGTAACTTTACTATCTAGGAAATCTTTAAGTTCTGCTTTTTTGAGTTTCAAGGCTGAAATAATTTTTGAAGTAAAAATATGACAATTTTTCTTCAAAATTAAGTAGTTCTACGTATTGACATTTAACAAATTAAAAACTAACTTCGCTTACCTATGCTGTCCCAATAATTATTGAGATTGTTTCTTTAACATCATATATTTGTATTGAAGACGGACACATACCATTAAAGTTGCAACACATTATGAAAAACACTCTGATTTTACTTATAATATTTTTGATCTCAAATCAATTAGAAGCACAATTTCTTAAGAAAGAGTCAATTAATGCTCAAATTGGATACGGACTGAGTTCGCCATATAATAGTATTGATGAGATTGTGGACGACGGATTTTTTCTGCAAGGTGAATATGTATTGAGCCTTGCTTCTTGGTTTGAACTTAAACCATATGCAGGTATTATTTTAACAAGCTCTAATGGAAAAGACATCAATGATAATCCAACTGATGAGAAAGCCACATCTAAAGCCTTTTAATTGGTGGAAAAGGAAGAGTTAGGGCACCTATTCCTTGGGTTGCTCCATACATTGAAATTGGTATAGGCGCATCGATTGGTGCATTTGAAACGCTAACGGCTTTCACTAGGATAAATAAAAATGGATTTATATACCATATTCCCTTTTCTTTCGGATTAGAATTAGGACGGAATAATAGTGTTGATTTAGGTTTTACCTATTACATTCAACCAACTGTGAAACAGTATGCTGGAGCATTTGCTCTTGGAATTTCTATTCCTTTAAAAAATCAATAAAAATTATCTGTTACAACAATGATTAAAAGTATTTGTATCAAGTTTCAAGTATTTTTTTAAATTAGTAGGTCTTAAAAGACTCCAATATGGTAAAAGAAAATACAAAACCTAGAGTAGAGTGGGTAGATACTGCCAAGGCTTTAGGTATGTTCTTAGTATTCTACGGACATTTTATTAAAAATTTGTATTCTGGTGGTAATGACATAGCTTTTTTGCAACACAAATATATTTATGCTTTTCACATGCCATTATTCTTCTTTATATCTGGCTTTTATTTTAAACCAGTACAGAATTTTGGTTTAAAATTTAAGCAACTTTTTCTAAGACGATTATTACCTGTCTTTACATTTGCAATAATATCATTGCCATTGTGGCTACTATATAATTTATTGATAGACGGAAGTATGAAACTATCTACTGTGGCTGTACGATTATTAAGTTATGGTAGAGGTAATCCTCAATTAAATATTATCACTTGGTTTTTGGTATGTCTATTTATATCGGAGGTTATAATTGCTGCTATTACAACAATATTTAAGAATCGCTTAATTTTATGTTTTATAGGTTTTGTTTTTTTAATTTCTGGTGTGATAATTAGCAATAGAATAGAACAAGTCTCAGCTTTAAGTGGTATTGCAAAAAATGTTTGGTTTATCCATTCTGCTATAGTTGCTATTGGTCTTTATCTCATTGGCTATTTCGTTTATCCTTACATAAACAAACTCATTAAAATAGCGAAATGGATGTTTATTCCTTTAATGTTTTTTGGGTTTGTAGGTTTGTTTTTTACGTATAATAAAAATAGTCCGTTTATAGGATTTAATGTTAATATGATTACAGCGCAGTTTGGTAACCTTACATTATTCGTAGTATCCTCATTTTTAGGAATTCTTGGAATTATTGCTTTGTCTATAATGTTAAAATCTAACAAAATATTTGATTTTATAGGTAAAAACACACTTATACTAATAGGCTTAAATGGTATTTTTTATGCATTTATAAATAAGCATTTAGGAGCTTTATTTCTTGAAAATGGAAATTGGTGGCAAATAACATTTTACGCGCTTTTTGTATCTGTACTCTCGCTGTTAGTGTGTTATCCAATAATAAATCTTTTTAATAAGTATATTCCGCAATTACTCGGCAGACCTAAGCAAAGTGGTCCTTTACTACCCGATTTAGAAAGTTTGAATTGGAGAGCTATGTTAAGAAAAAAGCTAAACCAGTAAGCCATAAATGTATTGCTTACTTCGCCGCAATCATACTAATCTCAACATTAACAAACTTAGGTAGGTTGGCTACTTCTACAGTTTCTCTGGCTGGTGCAGTTGCTTCATTAAAGTATTGTCCGTAAACTTCGTTGATTTGCGAGAAGTTATTCATGTCACTAATAAATATAGAAGCTTTAAAAACATTTTCAAAGGTCATATCTACAGCATCTAAAACTGCCTTCATGTTTTCCATCACTTGTTTGGTTTCGGACTTTATATTGTCTAAAACTAATTCCATAGTTTCGGGATGCAAAGCAATTTGCCCAGAAGTATATAGTGTGTTTCCTACTAATACAGCTTGGTTATATGGACCAATTGGTGCAGGTGCTTTTGAAGTGTTTATTATTTTTTTCATCTTTCAGTTTCTATATAAAAGGGAATCTTATAAGAGTTAAACAAGGGTTCAAATTTAATGCATTTTTTCCATTATTTATTTTGAAACAGAGACATTACTACTGCCCTTAATATAATAATTTATTTTTTTAAAGCAATAGATTACCTTCTTGTTGGGTTACTCGTAAACACGAAAGAGTTTTGGTGTTGTAATTGCTAAAATTATGCTTTGCGATTTTTAGCTTCAAACACAAAAATTTCAAAACTTAGAAAACTAAGCTAATTTCCAAGGCTTTGATCTGGTTGACGTCGTTTGTCGTACTTTAAATCTTTAAGGATACTAGATTTTATGCCAATAAAGAAATTCCAAGAGGAACGATTACTAAATGGTATCCAAGAAAAATTCATACGCCAGCTTAATAAATCTCGCTCAAAACGTAACTGAGTATAGGTGAATCCTTTGTTTAAAAAGTCGTAACCAGAAGAAGCTCCAACACTCCAACGAGGTGATAGTTCTATATCACCCGAAAACATTAAAGAGTGCGAAGAAATCATATTATTGCGCTTAGTATTAGTATAATTTGCAGCATAAGCCAATCTAAGATTCCAAGGGATTTTATAATTATAGAACTCATTATTGTCTTCTTTATCCTTTTCGTTTTTATCCTTATCTGAGAGTCTTCTATCTGCAAAGTCTTCCGTTTTTCCAAAAAGACCATCAGTTCTACCACCAGAACGTGCTGCTTCTTGTGCTGAGGCTTTATCCTCATCAGACTCGCTGCCCGAAAAACTATCATTAGATAAGGTGTAGCCCATATTAATATTGGCTGATGTTAAACGAAATAAGCTTCCGCCGTTATTAATGTTAAAAGTATTAATCAAATTATTATTGCTATCTAGCGCATAAGGATTCAAGGTCATCCCAAAGTTGATACTCATTTTTTTGTCTAAAATTTGAGTTCCACCAGACACACGTACAGGACTCCAGTTTAGTGAATCTGCTGCAATATTATATGATGTCGAAAAGTTTAAATTATTAAGTATAAATATTTTTTCAGCTTCTGTATTTGTAGAATCTTTAGAACGAATTTTAGCTTCAATATTATTACCAACAGAAATACCTACATTACTGGAATATCGATTGCCAGGACTCCCAAATAGTGAATTCTGAAATCGGGTATATTCTACCTGGTCTGTTGTTGTACCATCAGCATCAATAATATCAAAAGTTTCGTAATACTGATCAAATGCTGGAGTAACGGAATAACTTATAGAAGGTCTTAGAACATGCCTAATCGCTTCTATTTTTGGGCTTTTTCCTTCGCTCTTAAAATTATACATCCCATACAAAGTGGTACCAATACTAGCACTTGCATTATAGGTTAAGAAACGATCAAATCCGCTTTGGTCAATGCTAACCTCTTGTTGCAGTGATTGGTCATAGAAGCGTCGAATGGTTTTGAGCGTCCAGGTTTCTTCAAAATTTGCACTTGTACTAACGCTAAAATGATTAAAAATTTTAAAATTTGTTGTTATAGGAATACTGTGTCGCATACCTGCTAATGCATCATCAAACATTTCACTTTTACCAAATAAAGAATCAGTTGTGTTGATGCGATATTCACCTCTGGTATTTAACTGAAAGTTTATATTATGAATAGCCCCTTTTTTTGTTCCTGTTTTTGGAGCAAAAGGAAAGATTCTATTCATTGTAACTTGCATTGTTGGCAAAGTTAAATTAATAGATTCAGTATTTGTATTTTGGCTATGAGTAGCTGTTAAACTTAAATTAACTTGTGGTTCTCCTTGAAAAGTCTTTGAGTAAGATACCGAAGAGGATAATGTATTATTTAAGAAATTTGATTGGTTTAGCTGATTTACAGATTGTTGATAGTATTGACTACTACCTAAGTTAACTGAAGCAGAAAATCTAGAATTAGGATTGGCTTTTGCGTCTTGATTATGCGACCATCTAATATTGTAAATTGTACTTTGACTAAAATCAGGGAATCCACGCTCGCTATTTAATAACTTTTCATATCTAAAACTTAAATTTCCTCTGAATTTATAACGTACAGCATAGTTGTTTTCTAAACGCAAACCATAACTTCCGTTTGTGTAATAATCCCCTAATACAGCCAGATCTAGATAATCATTAATCGCAAAATAGTAACCACCATTTTGAAGAAAATACCCTCTATCGTTACCTGTGTCTTCACCAAATGAAGGAAAGATAATACCTGAAGTTTGCTTATCTGTCATCGGAAAAAATGCAAATGGTAATGCAATTGGAGTTGGAACACCATAAATTTCCATATAAGTTGGCCCTACAACGACCTTTTTTCCAGGTACCAATTTCATCTTAGTGGTGATGAATTGATACTCTGGGTCTTCTTCACTTTCAGCAGTTGTAAAACGAGCATCTTTCATAAAGTATACCGAATCGTTTTCCTTTTTTGTAAGTGGAGAATACACTTTAAAACCAGATTGTTCTGTTCTAGAATTGTACACCAAAGCCTTCTTAGAATCTGTATTAAAAATAATAGAATCTGGTTCTATAACATTAGTGCCTTGTTTAAAAACAGGACGTTGAGAATAACCTGTAGAATCTTTTAACCGACCAGCATAGACTAAGTTTTTGCTATAATCAATAACAATAATGCCAGCCGTAATTTCCATGTCTTGGTAAATAACTTCGGCTTCATTATAAAGATAGATTTTTTGTTTTTTCTGGTTTATAGATACGTAATCTGTAGCTTTATAAGTCACAACATCTTTTAAGAACTCATTTTGCTTTACAGAGTCTTGTTTTGTAGAATCGATTTCCTTTGTGTTTAGTGGTCGACTTTGTAGCGAATCAATAGAAACTGTTGTAGAATCTTTTACTAGCATCGCAGGAATTGAAGTTTTCTTTTTTTGTAATTCTTGTGCGAAGCTAAACGTGTTAATAAACACTGTAAAACTCAAGGTAAAAAGTATGTGTAAGCTGTTTGTACGCAATCCTTTTAAATGTATTTTTGTAAAAGTATGGCTCGGTTTTTGAAACGCCAAAAGTACAGTTATTTTTTTGTGATTAATTTATTAATACAATAAAGTTAAAAAATACTGTTTTAACTAATAAAGACGTGTAATAATACGAGCTTATAAACCGTTAAATTAAATATGCAAACGAAGCACAACTATATAATAGTATTCTTAGTCTTTACATTTATCACTTCTTTAACATCCTTAGAGCCTTTACACGCACAAGATGATAGGTTTGTCGTGGTTTTAGATGCTGGTCATGGTGGAGGAGATTCTGGTAATATTGGTAATGGTTATCGAGAAAAGAATATTGCTCTTAAAGTTACACTACAAGTAGGCAACGCCTTAGAAAAAAATCCTAACATAAAAGTTATTTATACTCGAAAAACAGATGTCTTTATTCCACTGCACAAACGTGCTACAATAGCCAATAAAGCAGATGCAGATTTATTTGTATCTATACATTGTAATGCTCATGGATCACAGGCCAGTGGTACTGAAACTTGGGTTTTAGGAGAAAGAAACATGGCAAGAAATTTTGAGGTGGCTAAACGAGAAAATGAAGTGATTTTTTTAGAAGATAATTATGAAGAAAACTACGCAGGTTTCGACCCAAGTTCGCCAGAATCTACTATAGCTATTGGTATTGAGCAAGAAGTGTATGTCGAGCAAAGTATAATTTTAGCACGAAAAATTGAAGATAACTTTATTAAAAAGGCAAAACGTAAGAGTAGAGGTTTAAAACAAGAAAGTTTACTTGTTATTAGAAATACTTACATGCCTAGTATTTTAGTTGAACTTGGTTTTTTAACTAATAAAAAAGAGGGTGCTTATCTTAATACTAAAAAAGGACAATCAAAAATGGCGAGTGCAATAAAAGAAGCTATTATTGATTATAAAAAAGAATTAGACCAAAACATAGGTAGTTATATTTTGGGTGTAGATAATGATACTAAATCAATTGAAGTAGAAGAGCCAATAGTTATAAAAGGCGTTACGTTTAAAGTACAAATTGCGGCAAGCTCAAAAGCACTTGCGCCAAAAGCCTATAATTTTAAGGGTTTATCCGGAATTTCTAGAGCTAAAATTGGCAAAATATACAAGTACTTTAGTGGCAATACTTCTGATTACACTAAAGTGAAAAAACTTCAAAATGAGGCAAAATCTAAAGGCTATAAAGATGCTTTTATAGTAGCTTATAAAAATGGAAATAAAATTGATGTATCTGATGCTTTAAAATCTGCTAGTAATTAGAATCATTATTCATATATTTATTCCTAATTTTGTTTCCAATCAAAGTAAAGCCCATTGAAAATTTCAAGAGAAATTAAAACAGCAATATTAGTATTATCTGGCATTGCTCTTTTTATATATTTATTTTCATACTTAAAAGGTGAAGATTTATTTACCACGACTCATACATATTATACTGAGTTTGATTATAATGCATTAAGCGCATCGTCTCCTGTAACTGTTAAAGGTAATAGTATTGGTAAAATTGAAGAGATTAAATACGATTTCGATTCGGGTAAAACACGGGTGGCATTTTCTGTTAATCCTAAATTTAAATTTTCTAAAAACTCTAAAATTAGACTATACCAAATAGGTTTAATAGGTGGTAATGCTTTAGCTATTGTAGATGCTAATGATGGTGTCATAGCGCAACCAGGAGATTTTATTATTTCAGAAATTAAAAAAGGCTTAATGTCTACTTTAGAAAGTGATTTACCCAATGTTACAGCAGGTTTAGATGGTACATTGCGGTCTGCAGACACATTGGTTAATAGTTTAAATGATCTGGTAATTGATGAGACGGATTTAGGCTTAAAAAGCACTATTGCAGAGTTAAATTCAACATTAAAGTCGTTTAAGAGTTTATCTAATTCTATTCAAAAAGTAGTTATTAAAAATGACCAAAAAATTGCATCTATCCTCAATAATTTTGATAAAACAAGTAAGAATTTAAATGATTTATCCGCGGAATTAAAAGGAGCAGGATTGTCTAATACAATTACCAATTTAAATAATACTCTAGTAATCATGCAGAAACTGTTAGCTAGTATAGATAATGGTAAAGGTACTATTGGCAAACTTTTAAAGGATGATAATCTTTACAAAAACTTAGAAGGCGCTTCTAAAGAAATGGAACTATTACTTTTAGATATAAAACTACATCCTGCAAGATATAGACGTATCTTATCTAAAAAAGAGATTCCATACCAAGCACCAACCGAAGACCAAAAGAATTAGACTATTTCACCTATGGAATACTTACCAAATATAATTTTTGCCATTATACTAATAATAGGTATTGGCTATTTTTCTAGAAATATTATGAAAATAATTCGTAATATTAAATTAGGACAGAAAGTTGACGCTAGTGATAATAAATCGCAACGTTGGTCTAACATGGCACGTATTGCTCTTGGGCAAAGTAAAATGGTAAAACGACCAGTAGCTGGTTTTCTTCATGTTGTAGTTTACGTTGGTTTTATAATTATTAATATAGAGGTCTTAGAAATTATTATTGACGGTCTCTTTGGAACCCATCGTATAGGTGCAGAATATTTACCAAGCTCTCTTTATGGCTTTTTAATTGGGTCGTTTGAGGTTTTAGCGGTTTTAGTTTTAATGTCAGTAATCGTATTCTGGATACGTAGAAATGTCATTAAATTAAAACGTTTCTTAAGTTCAGAAATGAAAGGTTGGCCGAAAAGTGATGGTAATATTATCCTTTATTTTGAAGTTGTTTTAATGTGTTTATTCTTAGTAATGAATGCAACAGATTCTGTATTTCAATTCTCGGGTTCTGGTAATGTTGTTTCTCAATTTTTAACACCTTGGTTCGAAGGTCTTTCTCAAGGAACACTTCATACTATTGAGCGTACAGCTTGGTGGCTACATATTGTAGGAATTCTAGTTTTCTTGAATTATTTATATTTTTCTAAGCATTTACATATCCTTTTAGCATTTCCAAACACGTATTTTGGAAGTGTTGAAGCAAAAGGAAAATTTAATAACCTAGAAGCTGTAACTAATGAAGTAAAGCTAATGATGGATCCAGATACTGATCCATTTGCAACACCAGAAGAAGGTGCAGACGATGAAGCTCCTGCCAAATTTGGAGCTAGTGATGTTATGGATTTAAACAGAATTCAATTACTTAACGCATACACTTGTACAGAGTGTGGTCGTTGTACATCGGCTTGTCCTGCTAATCTAACTGGTAAAAAGTTATCTCCTCGTAAAATTATGATGGACACGAGAGATCGTTTGGAAGAAGTTGGAAAAATTATAGATGCTAATAATGGTGAGTTTAAAGATGATGGAAAACAGCTTTTAGGCGATTATATTACAAACGAAGAATTATGGGCTTGTACGACTTGTAATGCTTGTGTAGAGGAATGTCCTGTAAGTATTAACCCATTATCAATTATACTTGAGATGCGTCGTTATTTGGTGATGGAACAAAGCGCTGCTCCTATGGAAATAAATAATATGATGACCAATATAGAAAACAATGGTGCACCTTGGCCTTATAACCAAATGGATCGTCTAAATTGGAAAGATGAAAACTAGAAAGAAAATTGTAATTGTTGGTGTAGTTCTAATCATATTAGGAATGATACTAATGGGTTTATTAAAAGACAATGAATATGGTCACCTTATTGGAGGTTTGGTTGTTGGAGCTGGTGGTGGTTGTCTGTCAGTTCTATTTTCTCCAAAAACGGATAAGCCAAAAATACTATAAGAAATGAGCGAGCAACTTAAAGTGCGAACAATGGCAGAGTTTATGGCAGAAAGCAAACAACCCGAAATTTTGTTTTGGGTAGGTTCTGCTGGGAGTTATGATGATAGAGCGAAAAAAATAACTAAAGCTTTTGTGAAAATACTAAACAAGGCAAATGTAGATTTTGCTGTTTTAGGGACTGAAGAAAGTAATACAGGAGATGTTGCCAAACGTGCAGGTAATGAGTTCTTATTTCAGATGCAAGCGGTAATGAATATAGAAGTTCTTAATGCTTACAACATAAAGCGAATAGTAACTTGCGATCCGCATTCGTTTAATTGTTTAAAGAATGAATATCCGAGTTTAGGTGGTAATTATGATGTTATTCACCATACGCAATATATAGAGGAATTAATGAATTCTGGTCGTTTAACCGTCCAAGGTAATACCTATAAAGGTAAGCGTATTACGTTTCATGACCCTTGCTACTTAGGAAGAGCTAATAGTGTTTATGATGCTCCAAGAGATGTTCTAAATAAAACCAATGCTACTTTGGTAGAAATGAAGCGACATAAAGGTACTGCGTTGTGTTGTGGTGCAGGTGGAGCACAAATGTTTAAGGATGCAGAGCCAGGAAATATGGAAATCAATGTCCTTAGAACTGAAGATGCTATAGAAACAAAACCAGAAATTATTGCTACAGGTTGTCCGTATTGTAATACCATGATGACAGACGGAGTGAAATTTAAAGAAA
This sequence comes from uncultured Winogradskyella sp., assembly GCF_963975125.1. GTDB lineage: Bacteria > Bacteroidota > Bacteroidia > Flavobacteriales > Flavobacteriaceae > Winogradskyella. The sequence goes on from NZ_CAXBGB010000056.1 coordinate 12,404, forward strand.
AAGAAAGTGAAATTTTGGTTATGGATATTGCCGAATTAATTGCAACGGCATAACACGTATTAATGAAACCTTAGACAAAAAGAATAGGCATTGCTGCGCTAAAAAATGATGAGCTGAGTTGGTGTTTTTCCCCACTTTGTTTTTTGTAACAACAGGAAGAACGAGAACATATTATTTTTTAAATAAAAAGAAATGATGCCTTTTACAAATAATCAAATAGATATCGCAATGCTTCCTAAGGTAGAAGATGTAATCCTAGAATCTATTTCTCCAAAATATTTTCGAATTTTAATTTTTAACACGGTAATTTTATATGCTTTATTTATTGCCAGTATTACTATCTTAAGCACTTTTGTTGATTCAGACAGCTTTTTGAGTCATGTGTTTTGGTATTTAACTTCAATTTTAATAATTTCATGCCTTATCCAAATCTTTATATATAAACTTGGTTTTAAAAAAAGAAAATATGCACTTAGAGAGCAGGATATTATTTACTCACACGGCTTCTTTAATAACGAAACAACAACGCTTCCTTTTAACCGAATTCAACATATAGAAATTTCTAGAACATTTATCGAGAGAAAAATAGGGCTTTCTACTTTAAAAATATTCTCGGCAGGAGAATCGGGTGGTGATATATCAATAAAAGGTTTGCCTAGATCTATAGCTGATGCACAGTATGCCTTTTTAACAAAGATTTTGAATGACCGCCTTTAATTTTGAGACTCCTTCGCGACAATCTGCAAAAGGTATTGTTGTCATACTTGGTGTTGGTATTTATAAACTTGTAAAAGCGACCATTATCCTTATTGTTGCATTTTTATTTAAGTATTTTCAAAGTAAAAAATCAATTGATTTTACACACCCAGTAGTTATAGCTTCCTTTATTGGCCTACTTTTCATATTTCTTTTACTTGCCATATTAAGATATAGAAACTTTAAATTTCATGTTAATGAAGAGTATTTTATTCTAAAAAAGGGAGTTATTAATAAAGAAGAAGTCTCTGTTGCCAAAGGAAAAATTCAGAATGTTTATATTAAACAGAACGTTTTACAGCAATTAATAAACGTAGTGTCATTAGCTATTGAAACAGCTGGTGATGATAAAACAGAAATAGAGATTACAGCTTTGTCTCGTGCTAAAGCGAATGCGTTAAAGGAATTGTTACTTTCTGGTGACAAATCTAATTTTGAAGACAACAAAATTGAAACTGTTGATCCTATATTTTTTAAGGCGTCTTTTAAGCGCATACTTCTTGAGGGAATTAGTGAGAATCATTTAAAAAGCTTTGTTTTAGTATTTGGCTTTATTGTAGGTGTTTATAACGATCTAAAAGAATTTATCGAGCAATTGAGTATTAGTAAAGAATTCAGTAGCTGGTTTAGTTTGGATAGTGAATCATTTATCAGTTTGTTAGTATTTAATTTATCAATAGTTGTTCTATTATTGGTTTTATCTTTTATGCTTTCATTAGTTAGGGTTTTAATACAAAATTTCAATTTAACGGTAACAAGAAGTGAGAAAGGTCTAGAGATTTCTAAGGGACTGTTTAATAAAATTAATTTAGGTTTAATAGCGTCAAGAATTCAAACGACAACAGTATCTACAAATCGATTGAAAGGGGTAATGGGTTTATATCAGCTTGCTTTTACACAAGCTATGGTGAACAAGAAGCAGCGAAAAAAGTTTAATATTATTGGATTGAGTAAAGCTCAAATTAATGAACTTTTAAATCAGTTTTACCCAGAAGTATTATCTAATAATACAGCAAATAAACCAGATATGTATTTTGTATATAGAGTTGTATTCTTAAGCATCATACCTATAATTCTTATTAATATTGGTTTTGTGTTTTTACCCAAATTATTTTTTTTCTTGAATATTCCAATACTTGGATTTATTGGGTTGAGCATTTATTTTGCTTATAAGAAAAAGTATTATAGTATTGATGATCACTATATAATAGTTGGTGGTGGAGGGCTTATTGATAAGACTACGAGTTATTTAGAAACATCAAAGATCCAGGCTGTATCAATAAATCAAACTATTTTTCAGAAACGGAGAGGTTTAGCATCTGTAAAAGTCTTTTCTGCATCAAAATCATTGGTTATTCCACATATTGTGATGACAAGTGCACAAGACATAAAAAACTATTTATTATATAAAGTAGAATCAGAGGATAAAGATTGGATGTAAATCTTTATTTTTGTCATTGACAATTAATACAAATATGCTAGTAGATTTTGATACTTTACCCGAAGAATCCAGAGTTTGGATTTATCAAGCTAATCGTTCTTTCTCTGAAAATGAAATTTCACAATTAGAAGATCAACTCAATACTTTTATTGAAGCTTGGACAGCACACGGAAAAGATCTACAAGCAGGTTACAAGATTGTTTATAAGCGATTTATAGTGATTTCTTTAAATCAAAACTTAAATAATGCTACTGGCTGCTCTATTGATGCTTCTGTAAATTTTATTCAACAATTAGAAAAGCAATACAACGTGGATTTAATGGATAAGATGAACGTTTCTTACAAACAAGGGGAATTTATTGCACATAAGACGTTGTTAGACTTTAAGAAAATGGCAAAGGATAAAGCAGTTTCTAAGAATACAATTGTCTTTAATAATCTAGTCACCAATATTGCAGAATTTAATGAAAACTGGGAAGTGCCAGCAAGTGAAAGTTGGCATAGTAGGTTTTTAAGCTAATATCTAAATTTTACGGATTTAATAATTTTTGCAAGGATTATTAAATAATTCTCAATCCAAAAAACTTTCATATTTCAAATAGAATAATGATTTTTACAGTTGTTTGATTGTAAAACCAATAATGTGGCTACAGACATTTTTTTATTAAATATTTCGGGTCAAGATAAACCAGGATTAACTTCTAGTCTAACAAGCGTATTGGCAGAGTATGATGCCAAAGTCCTAGATATAGGGCAAGCAAATATTCATGATACTTTGTCTCTTGGGATTTTATTTGAAATTGAGTCAGGAAAAAAATCAGCTTCCGTTTTAAAAGATTTACTATTTAAGGCTTATGAGCTTGGTATTACTGCGAAATTTTCACCTATTGCGTTAGGTGATTATGAAAAATGGGTTGGTCTCCAAGGAAAAGATCGCTATATCATTACGATTTTAGGTGAGCGATTAACCGCTGAACAGATATCTGAGGTCACTAAAATAATATCAGAAAAGAACTTAAATATAGACTCTATTAAAAGATTAACAGGTCGTACTTCACTTGTAAAAAAAGAAGAATACCCAAGAGCTTCAATTCAGTTGTCAATTCGAGGAAAGCTAGGTGATAAATCAGATTTCACAAAAAAAATCATGAAAATATCTAGAGATTTAGATGTAGATATCGCTTTTCAAGAAGATAATATTTTTAGAAGAAATAGACGTTTGGTTTGTTTCGATATGGACTCTACATTAATTCAAACTGAAGTTATTGATGAGTTAGCTATGTTAGCAGGCGTAGGTAACGAAGTTAAAGCAATTACAGAATCTGCAATGCAAGGTGAAATAAATTTCAAGGAAAGCTTTGTAAGACGAATGAAACTTTTAAAAGGTTTGAGTGAAGATGTTCTCCATGAGGTAGCAGTAAATTTACCTATTACCAAAGGAGCGAAAAGACTTATTGATACATTACATACTTACGGATTTAAAACGGCTATTTTATCTGGTGGATTTACATATTTTGGACATTACTTACAAGAAAAATTAGATATAGATTATGTCTATGCCAACCAACTAGAAATTAAAGATGGTCTTTTAACTGGTGGCTATCTTGGTGAAATAGTAGATGGAAATAAAAAGGCAGAGTATCTAAAATTACTAGCAAGTAATATGGAAATAGACATTAGTCAAACTATTGCAGTTGGTGATGGTGCTAATGATTTGCAAATGCTAAATTTAGCTGGTTTAGGTATTGCTTTTCATGCCAAACCAAAAGTAAAAGATAATGCACAAAGTTCCATTTCTAGTATAGGATTAGATGGAGTATTATACTTATTAGGTTATCACGACCGTCATATCGATTTACTAGAGTAGCTCATTACCTGTTAATTAAGCGTTTATAAAAGTATCATAAAGTCTTTTTACTTCGTATTAAATATGCTAATTTGGCACAGTATTCGTTATACCAAATTGGTTTTAAAATTTGTTGGTGTAATAAACCTATATACGATAAAAGATTGTCCATGCGTTACTTTGCCCTTATTCTTACATCCTTTTGTGTTCAGATTAATTTAGCACAAGATGTAGTTAACAACCCTTTGCTTTCAGAAGACCCTATTCAGCAGCAAAAGTGGGTTGATAGCCTATATAATTCTATGTCTATAAATGAGCGCATAGGTCAGCTTTATATGGTTCAGGTTATGTCTGAAAATAGTGATAAGGTGAATAATAAAGTTGTTAATCTTATAAAGAATCAGCATATCGGAGGTGTTATATATTCTAATGGTGGTCCTTACAGACAAGCAAAACTAAATAACAAGTTACAGGCAGCTTCAAAAATACCACTTTTAATAGGAATGGATGCAGAATGGGGTTTAAGCATGCGTTTAGACTCTACTTATGCTTTTCCTTGGAATATGACACTTGGCGCTATTACTGATAACGATCTTGTTGAACAGGTAGGACGACAAATAGGAGAGCATAGTAAACGCCTTGGAGTACACTTTAATTTTGCACCTGTTGTAGATATTAATACAAATCCAAAGAATCCAATTATTGGGAACCGTTCTTTTGGTGAGGATAGAGATAATGTTACTGAAAAAGGCTTAGCATTTATGAAAGGCATGCAAAGTACTGGTACTTTAGCTAACGCAAAACATTTTCCTGGTCATGGAGATACTTCAGATGATTCTCATTACAAATTACCAACCATTAATTTTACTAAAAAGCGCATAGATTCTATAGAGTTATATCCGTATAAAAAACTTATTAAAGAAGGCTTATCTAGTGTAATGGTAGCGCACTTAAATGTACCAAGCTTAGAACGAAAATCGGGTTTACCATCATCACTATCCAAGCATATTGTTACGAATATTTTAAAAGATTCATTAGGTTTTAGTGGTTTAATATTTACAGATGCCTTAACGATGAAAGGAGCTGCTAATTTTAGTGAAACAGGTGCTATTGACTTAGCTGCTTTTAAAGCAGGTAATGATGTACTATTAATGTCTGAAAATGTAGCTATCGGCACAAAAAAAATTCTCGAAGCATACAATAAAGGTGATGTTTCTGAAGAGCGTTTAGCACATTCTGTAAAGAAAATATTAATGGCAAAGTACAAAGTAGGTTTGTATGATTATTCTCCAGTTGGAATGTATAATCTAGGAAAAGACTTAAATAGATTAAAGGATGATTTGCTGTATGAAACCCTTATGGAAAGCGCAATCACTGTGGTAAAAAACACAAATTCATTATTGCCACTACGCGATTTAGAAACAAAAAAAGTAGCTTATATAGCCTTAGGTGAAGTTAGTGGTTCTGTGTTTTTGAATGAATTAAAAAAATACACCAAAGTACATGAGATTAAAGCAGACAAACTAGATGGTGTTATAGCGAAACTTCAAAACTATAACACGGTAGTAATTGGGTTTCATAAATCTAACGATAATCCGTGGGTGAAATTTAAGTTTTCACAGAAAGAAATGGCTTGGCTCTACGAAATAGCAAGAACAAACACAGTCATTTTAGACGTATTTGCAAGACCTTATGCTTTAAATGATTTACTGTCTGTGGATAATATTGAAGGCATCGTAATGAGTTATCAAAATAGTAAAATAGCTCAAGAGAAATCTGCACAACTTATTTTTGGTGCAATAGGAGCTAAAGGAAAATTACCTGTTAGTACGGGTGAATTTTTTCCTGTCGGAACAGGTGAAATTTATAACGCTATATCGAGTCTGAGTTATGGATTACCAGAACGTGTTGGTATGGATTCAGAATTATTGAACAGAATTGATTCTGTCGCCAATCATGCAGTAAAGAATAGAATGACACCAGGAATACAATTATTGGTCGCTCGAAAAGGAAAAGTGATATACAATAAGAATTTCGGTTACCACACGTATTCTAAAAAAAACAAAGTAGATTTTGATGATATGTATGACGTCGCATCATTGACAAAAATATTAGCGACACTACCAGTATTAATGGAGTTAGAGGAAAAAGGTTCAGTGTCTCTAGATTCTAAACTAAGCTCTATAATACCAGAATATAAAAAAACAAATAAAAAGAATATTACGCTCAAAAAGATGTTGTCTCATTATGCGCAACTAAAACCTTGGATTCCGTTCTACTACGCAACTTTAGATACTGTTACTAAAAAACCGAGCCCTAAATATTATAGAAAAAAAAGAGCAAAAGGATTTGATGTAGAAGTGACCAATACACTTTTTATGCGTAATGATTACAAAGATTCTATACAAGAGATTATAAAAGAAAGTGAGTTGCTTTCGAGATTGCGCTATCGATACAGCGATTTACCATATTACATTCTTAAAAATTATCTTGAAGGCTTTTACGATAAATCACTACACGAAATAACCCAAGATCGTTTTTATAAATCTTTAGGTGCTAATTACACAACTTATAATCCTAGAAAGAAATTTAGCTTAAAAGATATTGTACCTACCGAAATAGATAGCTACTATCGTTACAAAAAAGTACATGGTTACGTGCATGATATGGGAGCTGCTATGCAAGGTGGTATAGGAGGCCATGCAGGTGTTTTTAGTAATGCCAATGATGTTGCTAAAATAATGCAGATGTATTTGCAGAAAGGATTCTATGGAGGAAAGCGTTATTTTAAAAATGAAACCGTAGATAAGTTTAATAAATGTTACTATTGCCATGCTGATAACAGACGAGGTATCGGATTTGACAAGCCACAACTAGGTGATGAAGGGCCAACTTGTGGCTGTATTTCTATGACTAGTTTTGGACATTCTGGTTTTACTGGTACATACGCATGGGCAGATCCTGAACAAGAAATAGTATATATTTTTTTAGCTAATAGAACGTATCCTGAAGCTGGAAAAAATTTATTACTTCGCGAAAATATTAGAACTGAAATTCAGCGTTTAATCTACGAAGCAATTATAGAGTAATTTAATTAATTATAGTTGTAAGTTTCTTGAACAACTTAAGACATAATTTACGGCGAACTTTAAGTACATTATAACATAAGTTAAAAAGCACTTAAAGTTGAAAATCGATTCAGTAAAATATCTAACTTTAGACTCTCAAAATATAAGGCACATATAACTCAGTATGAAAATAGGAATTGTTTGTTATCCAACATTTGGTGGTAGTGGAGTAGTCGCTACAGAATTAGGTTTAGAGCTCTCTAAAAGAGGGCATGAGATTCACTTCATAACCTATAGCCAACCTGTTCGTTTAGAATTGTTAAGTAACAATGTTCATTTTCACGAAGTTCACGTACCAGAATATCCTCTATTTCATTACCAGCCTTATGAGTTGGCACTATCTAGCAAATTGGTAGATATGGTGAAGCTTTATGGTATTCAGCTATTGCATGTACACTACGCGATTCCACATGCTTATGCAGCATATATGGCACAGCAGATGCTTTTAGACGAGGGCATACTTGTACCTATTGTAACAACCTTACATGGTACAGATATTACTTTAGTGGGTAGTCATCCATTTTATAAACCAGCAGTAACCTTTAGTATTAATAAATCTGATGCTGTAACTTCTGTGTCAGCAAGTTTAAAGAAGGATACGATCCGTCTGTTTAATATTAAAAAAGACATTTATGTGGTACCAAATTTTATAGACTTAGAAAAACATTTGCATAGCTTTACAGACTGTCAACGAGAAATGATGGCAGATGATGGTGAACGTATTATAACACACATTAGTAACTTTAGAGAAGTAAAACAAATACCAGATGTGATTAAGATATTCTATAATATTCAAAAAGAATTGCCAGCAAAATTAATGATGGTAGGAGAAGGGCCAGAGAAGGAAGCAGCAGAGCTTATGGTCGAAGAACTAGGGATTTCTGACCGTGTTATTTTCTTCGGAAATAGTAATGAAATAGATAGAATTTTATGTTTTAGCGATTTGTTTTTATTACCATCACAAACCGAAAGTTTTGGTCTAGCAGCACTAGAAGCTATGGCGAGTAGTGTTCCTGTGATTTCTACCAATACTGGTGGATTACCAGAAGTAAATGAAGATGGTTATTCGGGTTATTTAAGTGAGGTGAATGCTATTGAAGACATGACTAAGAATGCCATTAAAATCTTAAAAGATAGTAATACACTAAATCAATTTAAGGTAAATGCTAAAACACAATCTCAAAAATTCGACTTGCATAATATTGTACCAATGTATGAAAACATATATAAAAAAACCTTAAAAGAGTTTTTGTTAGTTAATTAGACCAAACAGCATAGCGCTCTCTGCGTAATTCTAAAGTAATTTGCTTTTCGGCAATAAGAGCTTCATTTCTGGTAAAAAATGGATCAATATGAGTATAGAGACTTGGACGTAAATACATACCGTATTTTTCTACAATATTTGATGAAATTTTATAACCTTTTTTGTTTCTATATCCTGTTTTATGCTGTAGAAAACGTTCTTTAGGTGTTTTACTAGTCATTCCAACATACAAGCATTGGTGTACACCATTAAACTGAGGGTTAGCTGCTCTAAACTTTGTGTTTTCGGTATAAACACGTTTAGATAATTCAACAACATAGATACGATAAAGAACTTTAGACATGCTATAACTTGTTTTGAGTAGTCTTTTTTTTTCTTGGGCTGAGAGGTTTAGGGTTAAAACTATTAATGTTAATGAGAAATATTTTTTTATAATTTTTTATTGGTCTCAAATTTAGTTAAAACTATGCACTTTAGTGCATCTCGCTT
>NZ_CAXBGB010000057.1:0-20851 GCF_963975125.1 uncultured Winogradskyella sp.
ATGAATCCAGTGCCAATACTGGTATAGCGACTGGTAGCGATACTTGTGGTAGTGTAACGATTACTCAATCTGATGTGGAAACTGCGGCTTGTGGGAATACTAAAACTATTGTAAGAACTTGGACAGCTACTGATGATTGTGGTAACACCACATCTGCTGATCAAACTATAACTGTAGAAGATAATACTGATCCAACATTTACTGTTCCTGCGGATTTAACCATTGAATGTGATGTTGATGTGACTGACTTAATTATTACTGGTGATGTTTCCAATGAATCTGATAATTGTGATACTGGTTTAGAAGCTACTTATTCTGATAGCGTTGCTAACGGAAGTTGTGCTAACCAAGCTGTTATTACGCGTACTTGGTCTTTAACTGATGCTTGTGATAATACCACTAGCTTAATCCAAACAATTACAGTTCAAGATACAACTGCACCAACGTTTAATGAGACATTACCTTCAGATTCTGATGCCGAATGTGATGCTGTTCCAGAGGCAGAAACATTAACAGCAAATGACAATTGTAGTACTGTTGACGTAACATTTGAAGAAAACATAACAAATGGAGCATGTATGGGTGATTACATTATTGAACGCACCTGGTCAGCAATAGATAGTTGTGGAAATGAAACTGTTCACTCACAGATTATTACTGTTCAAGATACTACTGCACCAACATTAGTGACTTCTTTTGATGAAAATATAACTGTTGCTTGTGACAATATACCAGAAGTACCAGATTTAGTGTTTGAAGATTCATGTTCAGATAACATAGGTGTAGTATTTAACGAAATATCAACACAAACTAATGATTCTGAAGACTATAGTATTATTAGAACATGGTCACTTACTGATGATTGTGGTAACGAAGCTCAGTTTGTACAAGACATAACTGTAGAAATCAGTAATGCTATAAACGCCTTTGATGCTAATCGTTGTGTCCTTGATACTGAATTTGACTTATTCGATTTATTATCTGGAGATTTTAATATGAATGGAACTTGGAGCGTTGTTTCTGGTAACGCAACCTTAGACGAAAGTTTATTTGATCCCGGATCTGTTGAAGTTGGTGTTTACACTTTTATGTATGCAATTACAGAAGGCTCATGCCCTACTGAAGTAGAAGTAAACGTAACTATAGATGACGATTGTGTTGTATTGGCTTGTGGTAAAGATGATGTTGTAATCTCTAAAACCGTAACAGCCAATGGAGATAATTATAACGAGTTCTTTACTATTAGTGGTATAGATGACTGTAATTTTGTTATTGAGTTACAGATATTTAATCGTTGGGGAGCTGAGATATACAAATCAAACAACTATCAAAACAATTGGAATGGAGATGCGCATGGATCTTCGGTAGGAAATTCTGGAAAAGTCCCAACGGGAACTTACTACTATATAATTAATTTAAGAAATAGTGGTATAGAACCATTTGCTGGTCCTATCTACGTAGCAACTAAATAAACTTAACCGATGAAACTATCTAAATTTTTAAGTGTTGTCATCCTTTTATTGAGTGTGTCTTCAGCCTTTGCACAGCAGTTGCCTCAATTTACACAATACATGTTTAACACCATCTCTATAAATCCAGCTTACGCAGGTAGTAGAGAAACATTCAGTGCTGTTGGCTTACAAAGAAGTCAATGGGTTGGACTAGAAGGTGGACCAGAAACACAAACATTATCAATTCATACTCCTTTAAGAAATGAAAAGATAGGTATAGGTCTTTCGTTTATTAACGATAAATTAGGCTATGAAAATTTCTCATATATTTATGGTGACTTTTCATACACTATTCAAACTGGTGTAAATTCTAAATTGGCATTTGGTCTTAAAGCAGGTTTTACACACTACAATTTAGATGAAGAATTACTTAATGACCCATCTGTTGTTAATGACCCATTTTTTAACGATGTTTCTAACCGTTGGAGTCCAAACATAGGCGCAGGTTTTTATTGGCATTCTCAACGCTGGTATTTAGGTCTTTCAGCTCCAAGAATATTAAACACGGATTATAACAACGGTGGCAACGGATCCATAGACTATGTTGCTCTAGAGCGTATTAGTTATTATATTACTGGTGGCTATGTTTTCGATTTAAGCGAAACTACTAAGTTAAAACCTTCTGTATTATTAAAAGCTACAAATGGAGCACCTCTTTCTTTTGATATTTCGGCAAACTTTTTGTTTTATGAAACGTTTTGGATAGGAGCTGGATATAGAATAAATGAAAATGCTGCGGCTATTGGCGGTATTGCAGATTTTCAGATATCAAAACAAATGAGAATTGGTTATGCGTACGAATATCCTATTTCAGATATAAGAGCATATACAAGCGGTACTCATGAAATATTACTGATGTTTGAAGTCTTTAAAAGTAAACGAATTAAATCGCCAAGATACTTCTAAAATGAAACACATTATGAAGACAAAATTATTAGCAATCATTCTTATTTTAAGCAGTTCATTATCTTTTACTCAAACGAAATTGGCTGATAAATTTTTTGATAATTTTGGCTACGTTAAAGCCATAGAATTATACGAAAAAGCAGTTGAAAAAGGTAAAAATAGTGTTCATGTATTAACACGATTAGGAGATGCTTACTATAACAATTCTAACTCAGAAAAAGCAGCCTATTGGTATGGTGAAGCTCTAAAGAAATCTAAAACTATTGATGCAGAATATTTATATAAATACATTCAATCATTAAGAAGTATTGGGAATTACACAGAAGCCGATAAGTGGTTTAAGGAATTGAGTGCTGCTCAACTAGGAGATAGCAGACTTAAAGGTTATAATCCCGATGAAGTAGATATTTACAATAAGTTTACGTCAAAAAATGATATAATTGTTAACATTGAAAATTTACCCTTTAATTCTGAAAATTCAGATTTTGGATCTTATATTCATAATAACACCTTATACTTTGCTTCGGCAAGAGGAGATAATAAAAAAGTTTATAGCTGGAATAAAGAACCTTTTTTAGATATATTTCAGGTTTCAGTTACAGAAGAGGATAATATTCGTAATTATAGTTCAGTAACTGAAATCCCTTCGAGTACTATAAATACTGAATATCATGAGGCTTCAGTTGCCATAACTAATGATGGTAAAACGCTTTATTTTACTAGAGATAACGTTAATAAACGCAACAGAATTATCTATGATAATAAAGGCACTACTCACTTAAAGATGTATAAAGCAACTTTAAACAATGATCAATGGACTGACATTATAGAATTACCTTTTAATGATAAAATATTCTCTACAGGACATCCAACTTTAAGTCCAGATAATAAGACCTTATACTTTGTGTCTGATCGCGAAGGTGGTATTGGACAAACCGATATTTATTCAGTTGCTATAAAAAAGGATGGAACTTATGGAGAACCAGAAAACTTAGGTGAAACGATTAATACAGAAGGCCGAGAAATGTTTCCTTTTGTTAGTAAAGACAGTACCTTATATTTTTCATCCGATGGATATTTAAACTTAGGCTTACTCGATATTTTTAAATCTTCCAATTTAAAGGGAAATAGATCTGAACCTGTAAATATAGGAGCACCATATAATAGTGGTTATGATGATTTTGCATTCTTTATAAATTCTGAGACGAGTAAAGGGTATTTTTCTTCTAACCGACCAAATGGTAAAGGTGGAGATGATATTTACGGTTTTAATTCTCAGCAATGTAAACAGGAAATTACAGGAGTTATAAGAGATCGTAAAACAGGTGTTTTTTTAACAGGAGTTACTGTGAGATTAATTGATGAAACAGGAAAAGTCGTTGAAGAGAAAAACACAAAAGATAAAAGCAATTTTTACTTTTTAGTAAATTGTAATAAAACATATACTATTGTAGGTGATAAACTTGATTATAAAGAAGACAAAAAGACTATAGCAACAACTAATGAAAATGACAAAGTTATTAATGCCGATTTAGATTTAATACCGTTAATTATAGATAATCAGATTGTCATAAATCCTATTTTCTTTGATTTTGATAAATGGAATATTAGAACAGATGCTGAATATGAAATAGAGAACATTGTAGATGTATTACGTAAGCATCCTAAAATGGTTATTAAAATAGAATCTCATACAGATAGTCGTGGTGGTACTAGATATAACAAGAAGCTATCTGATAGACGTGCAAAATCTACAAGAGATTACATAATTTCTAGAGGTATTGCTGCAGATAGAATACAAAGTGCTATTGGTTACGGAGAATCACAACTATTAAATAAATGTGCTAACCGTATAAAATGTACTGAAGAAGAGCATCAACTCAACAGACGCTCATACTTCTACATAGTAAACGATTAATTTAACTCTTAATTACTGAAGTAAAAGCAAGCTCTCATGGGCTTGCTTTTTTATGTTCTCTTTATCCTAGTTAGGCGTCATTATTACCAACTACTAGCCAAATAATTAAATTCTTTATAAAATCCGCCAAAGATTACACTCTAAAAATATGCTCAGTAAAAACTTACTTTAAGCTATCAGAGAAATTTCACTCTTAGTTATAAGAATAGTTATTTCCGTTACATTGATTAATAGCATAAAATACTAAAAGATCAAAAGGATATTTTACAAAAACCTTAATATGAGTTAAGTCAAGATACAAAAAGGTTAAACACATTGATTCTTAAATTATTAAAGAGCAAGTTTAGTTTTAGGGATGAGATAGACAAACTACAACTTAAAAGCTACAATGGGTACTCTCTATATAATAGGTTTTCTGGCTAGACTCTATACACAGCTAAAAGCCAATTATTGCCTCAAAAACCAGTTAACACAGAAATTATTTCAACCGGAAAATTACAGCTCATTAATAACGAAATGTTGAAATCGAAAATGCTAAATTACACAACGAATTATATCTTATCTCAAACATAAGGCGACTACAAAGTGGTTTTGTACAGCTAGAGTTTGGCACATTAAAAGTCGCTGATTCTTTTTAAATAGTAAAAACTTTTGGGCAAGATAGTAATGAGTCTGATGATATTAAATTTAAAAATCCAAAAGTTAGTCTAAATCATGACTGGTTAAAGGATAAACAATCGGACAAGTTTATAATATTTGAAAATTTGCTAGCATTAAGACATGCCATGTATATGGGTAATCTTAGTTCATATCCTAACAATTAAAACTGAAATGGAGAAGTTTGAAAATATCTTAGATAACAAACTTACTAAAAATGAGTAATTGAATATTATTAAAGATTTTTTATTTTACATATCTAATAACGAAAGCACAACAAATTTAAAACCTATAAAGTTTATTGCGCCTTATTTCCCTTTCGGAAAATCCAAACTGTTAAAAAAACAAATTTTAGTGTAAATTACGTCATCCCAAAAAAAAAAGCCACAAATCATTATGGCTTTAGTGGCTATTAATCAATTATTGTGGTCTAACGCTTAATGAAGATATTGGTAAAATACCACTTACCTTCATTGTTTTGTTCGGCAGATACATCAAAATCTGTATAATCTCCTTCGATATTATCTCTGTGGCTTGGGCTATTTATCCAAGCATTAACAACAGATTCCGCAGAACTAAAACCGTAAGCTACGTTTTCTGTAACTATGTTAGCATCTGCATTTGTTTGTAAGCTTTGTTTTCTTTGAAAAAAGTTATCGTGAGATACATTAGCTGCTTCAATCATATAATCTGTATGTGTATAAGCAACAGCTTTAACTGTACTATGATCTTCTAATGGATTTAAACCTACAGTGATTCTATGAGCATTAATTAGCTCCATAATCTCAATTTCAATGAGTTTTGCTTGAGGTGCGACTGGTACTTCTATAGAGTTAATCTTATCCTCAGCGGCACTATCTGTAGAGCAAGAGGTTAAGCCTAATAGTGCAACGATAGCCATAAAAGGCAAAAGTTTAGTAACTTTCATAAGTAGGTTATTTAGGTTTGGGATTACTAAAATAACAGCCTTCTTATTGTAATTTGTTAACTAAATGTTAAAATCGATGAAACGCATGTTGTTCGTCGAATATTATTGTAAATCATCGATGAAATGCATTTTTTAGTTATAAAAAATTGCTTTTTAACTATAAATTAATGCGTTTTGTCGATATAACTCAATTAGATTATGGTGCCAATCGTTCTATCTTCCAATTATAATCGGATTGAAGTTGATAGCGGATTCTATCGTGAAGTCGGTTTGGTCTGCCTTGCCAGAATTCTAGTTCAACAGGTTTTACTATAAATCCTCCCCAATATTTTGGGCGTTCAATATTTTTACCCTCGTATTGGGCTTCTAAAATACTTAGATTCTTTTCAAGTACGTTTCTATTAGTAACTACATCACTTTGATTAGAAACAATTGCTCCAAGCTGACTTCCACGAGGACGCGATTCAAAATAACCATCACTAAGGTTTTCTGAAATCTTTTCTGCTTTACCTTTAATAATTATTTGTCGTTCAGCAGAATGCCAAAAAAAAGATAAACACACATTTGGATTTTCTGTTATAGCTTTTCCTTTTTCACTATTATAATTAGTGAAGAATATAAAACCTTCATACGTGTATTTTTTAAGTAGCACTACTCTATTCTTTGGGTAACCATCTAAACCAATAGTAGAAACTGTCATTGCATTAGTTTCATCTACATTAAAATGTGTATCTACTTCAATAAACCAATTTCTGAATAATTCAATAGGGTTTTCTGGTACATTTTCTAGCAACAATTCACCCTTTTCGTAAGATTTTCTGTAATTGCTTAGGTCTTTTTCCATCGTAGGACTAAGATACTTCAATTTTTTATTTCGGTAAAAAAAAGACTACTTTTAAAAAAAATAAAAATGCGCTTCGAAGATTCCCCGTTATCAAAATCATTACTTTACAAAAAAATGATTTTAGATTATGGGTCTTGTTATTTATGTGATAATTTCTTTATCATGGAAGTTAATGAAGGTAAACACTTTAATTCTAACACGTTAAATCATCTTTTAAGCTCTTTAAGGACTCATTATGGGCAGCATAAAACCTTAGCTTATATCTCTAACCGCGTTAATACCTATTCCATTGACCCAGTAATATGGGCTTATTTTGATAAAGATGATAGTCTTTTAATTGCGGCTTCGATAGTGAGTTACAGAGATTCTACTTTTTTAAATGCAAATATTGAAAAGCAAATGGCTTCAATCCCATTAAAAAGAGCTTTAAGTTTAAGTGAAGCAGTTAATTGGGTACTTCAATTAGATGAATTGAATTAAAATTCAAATGATTTTCCATCTTTAGCTAAAAGCACATTTTGAAAAACAGTTTTAGCTTCTGTCTCAAATCCATCATAGCTGCCATATCTTGTTGAATAATGACCTAGTATTAATGTTTCTACATTGGCTTTTTTTGCAATTGTAGCTGCTTGCCTAGCTGTACTATGCTTTGTTCGTTCACAAAGTGACTCATTTTTGTCTAAAAAAGTAGATTCGTGATATAAAACAGTTACCTCTTTAATAATTGGGATAACAGATTCATTGTAAACCGTATCACTACAAAAGGCATAGCTTTGTATAGGTATTGGATCTTTTGTAACCGTTTCATTTTTTATTAAAACTCCGGCTTCATTCTCTACATCTGCTCCTTGCTTTAACTTTCTATAATAAGCGATGTTAATATCTGCGTTTAAAACGGCATTCATATCTAGTTTTCGTTCGTTTTCTTTTTCTTTGAATAGAAAACCATTTGTGTAAATACGATGTTTTAAAGGAATGGTATGTACCTCAACCTTATCATCATTATAAATTAATTCTGATTTTTTTGAAGTCAATTCATGAAAAATCAAAGGATAGTTGGTCCAACTATCGGACAATTTCATTTGAAGTGTAATAACTTCCTTTAAACCTTTTGGTGCATAGATATGAAGCTCGGTTTCTCTAGTAAGCAATCTAAATGTACTGATAAGACCAACTAAACCAAAGTAATGGTCTCCATGAAGATGTGAAATAAAAATATGCTTAATCCTTGAAAACTTTACTTTATTACGTCTCAATTCTACTTGAGTACCTTCACCACAGTCAATTAAAAACATGTGGTTTTTAATCTCTAAAACTTGAGCGGTCGGATTGGTATTGGTACGTGGCGTTGCGCTGTGACAACCAAGAATAGTGAGTTTCATATATTAAAACTCTAAATCGCGTTCAATGTCTTCCATTTCAATGATATCGTGAGCTTCTTGCATTGTAGGCACAACGACTATTTCGTCTGGTATTACATCTAAATTTGCACTAGAAGTAACTACAACAAAAGATTTTTTTTCTCTACGATGATTATTGCTTATGCGTAAAAACTCAATAATATCTTCTAAACAAATTTTATTAATACTAGTAAGATTTACTATTAAATGATAGTTTTTATACTTATGGTAATCTGTCTCAATATTATTGACTAAGGTTTTTACTGAAGCCTTTTCTTGTGTAAGAATTGTAATATTACCATCTCTATCTACAATCATAATCTATTGTTTTATTTTAGAGGCTAAAAGATAAATTACTGCCATTCTAACAGCTACTCCATTTTCAACTTGATTTAATATAATCGCCTGTTTAGAATCTGCAACATCACTTGTAATTTCTACACCACGATTTATTGGGCCTGGATGCATTATTACAATCTCCTTATGTAAACTATTTAGAAGTTCTTTGTTAATTCCATATTGTTGCGTGTATTCTCTAGTTGAAGGGAAATAACTGATATCCATACGTTCATTCTGCACTCTGAGCATATTAGCAACATCACACCACTCTAAAGCTTTTTTTAAGTTAGTTTCAACTTTAACGCCTAAGTCTTTAATATATTTTGGCAATAAGGTCTTTGGTCCACAAACCATAACATTTGCTCCTTGCAATTGTAATGCATAAATATTTGATAATGCTACTCTACTATGCAAAACATCACCAACGATAACAACATTCTTACCTTTTACACTTCCAAGTTTCTCTCTTATAGAATATGAATCTAATAAGGCTTGTGTAGGATGCTCATGTGCTCCATCACCTGCATTAATAATAGTTGCATTAACATGCTTAGACAGAAACACACCAGCTCCAGGGTTGGGATGACGCATAACGACCATATCTACTTTCATAGATAAAATGTTATTTACGGTATCAATAAGTGTTTCCCCTTTTTTTACTGAAGATTGGGATGCCGAAAAATTTATAACGTCTGCTGAAAGTCTTTTCTCTGCCAATTCGAAAGACAACTTCGTGCGTGTTGAGTTTTCAAAAAATAAATTAGCAATAGTAATATCTCTAAGTGAAGGTACTTTTTTTATCGGTCTATTAATAACCTCTTTAAACTGATCTGCAGTTTCAAAAATAAGTTCTATATCTTGCTTTGTAAGATATTTGATGCCTAATAAGTGATTGACACTTAATTCACTCATAATTTTAGTATTCTATTTATCAATTAAATACACTGAATCTTCGCCTTCGTTTTCTACCCAATTTACCTTTACTTTTTGATTATCTATCGCATCTACCTGCCTTCCTTTATAATTTGGTTGTATAGGTAAATGACGACTAAAACGACGATCTATTAAAGTTAGCAATTCTATATTATTTGGTCTTCCGAAGGATTGGATTGCTGTTAAGGCTGATCTTATACTACGACCTGTATAAAGTACATCATCAACAAAAACTACGTTTTTATTTTCGACTATAAAATCTATTTCTGTGGTATTGGCTTCTAAGGGTTTATCTCCTCTTCTAAAATCATCTCTAAAAAACGTAATATCTAAGTGCCCAAGTTGAATATTCTTAATCTTGTATTCTGTTGTGAGTATTTCAGCCAAACGGTTAGCTAAAAACTTACCTCTTGGCTGCATACCAATAAGTACAGTTTCAGAAAAATCATCATGGTTTTCAATAAGTTGGCAAGCCAATCTGTGAAGTGTGATATTGACTTCTTTAGAGTTAAGTAATACTTTTTGACTCATATTTTATCCAAACGTTGCTGGTTGGCAAAGTTAAGTTAAATTATTTGAGTTTCAAATATAACAACCATCATAAAAAAAGCCTCCTGAATATCAGAAGGCTTTTGAATATCTAAAATTAGAGAAAATTATTTCTTCCCGTCTAATTTATCTTTAAGTGCTTGTAAAGCTTCATTTGCATCACCAAGAGTTGGTTTAGCTTCTGCTGCTTGAGCTTCTTGCTTTCTAACAGCTTGCTTAACGATTTTAGCTTCTTCAGCTCTAAATACTGCGGTATGAGATGCTACAACACGTTTGAATTCTTTATTAAACTCAATGATCTTAAATTCTGCTTCTTCACCTTTCTTAAGTTTAGAACCATCTTCTTTCTCTAAATGACGTGCTGGAATAAATGCAACGATATCTTCGTTAAAATCTATAGTCGCTCCTTTATCTACCATTTCAGTAATTGCTGCTTTGTGAAGAGTTTCTAAAGCAAACTCAGTTTCGTACTTATCCCAAGGGTTTTCTGTAGTTTGTTTATGACCTAAAGATAATTTACGCCCTTCTACGTCTAACTCTAATACAACTACGTCTAAGTTATCTCCTACGTTACAGAACTCAGATGGATGCTTTATTTTCTTAGTCCATGATAAATCAGAGATATAAATTAATCCGTCGATACCTTCTTCTAATTCAACAAAAACACCAAAGTTTGTAAAGTTACGTACAATACCTGTATGCTTAGAACCTACAGGATACTTCGTTGTAATATCTGTCCATGGATCTGGTGTTAATTGCTTAATACCAAGAGACATTTTACGATCTTCTCTATCTAAAGTTAAGATTACAGCATCAATCTCGTCACCTACAGTTACAAAATCTTGAGCTGAACGTAAATGTGTTGACCAAGACATTTCACTAACGTGAACTAATCCTTCTACACCTTCTTCAACTTCAATAAATGCACCGTAATCAGCGATTACAACAACTTTTCCTTTTACTTTATCACCAATTTTAACGCCTTCACCTAAAGCTTCCCAAGGATGCTTAGATAATTGCTTAAGACCTAATTGGATTCTTGATTTGTTTTCATCAAAATCTAGGATTACAACATTTAATTTTTGATCTAACTCAACAATCTCATTTGGATGGTTAATACGAGACCAAGATAAATCTGTAATATGAACTAAACCATCTACACCACCTAAATCTATAAACACACCATAAGAAGTAATATTTTTTACAATACCCTCTAATACTTGTCCTTTTTCTAGTTGACCAATGATTTCTTTCTTTTGTTCTTCAATATCAGCTTCAATAAGCGCTTTATGAGATACTACTATGTTTTTGAATTCGTGGTTGATTTTCACAACTTTAAATTCCATAGTTTTATTTACATACTGATCGTAATCTCTAATAGGCTTCACATCGATTTGAGAACCTGGTAAGAAAGCTTCTATACCAAATACGTCAACGATCATACCTCCTTTAGTTCTGCATTTTACAAAACCGTTTACAATCTCGCCAGTATCATGCGCACTGTTTACACGATCCCAAGCTTTGATTACTCTTGCTTTTCTGTGAGATAATACTAATTGACCTGTTGCATCTTCACGCACATCAATTAATACTTCTACTTTGTCACCAACTTTAAGATCTGGGTTGTAACGGAACTCATTTAGAGAAATTACACCTTCAGACTTAGCGTTAATGTCAATTATAGCATCACGATCTGTGATTGTAATTACTGTTCCATCTACAACTTCGTCATCTAAAGTGTCAACGAAATTTTCTGATACTAATTTTTCGAATTCTTCTAATTTAGTGTCTTCAACTTGCTCAATTCCTTCTTCGTAATTGTGCCAATCGAACTCTTTTAAGAATTTTTCTGGATTTGCTTGAGCTTCAGAGACTACAGGAGCTTCTACTGTTACTGCTTCAGTTGCTTCAACCTCAGCTTGTTTTGTTGCTTTTTCAGACATGTGTGCTGAATAAAAATTTGTATTCTGTATATTTTGAAAGATTCGCGAAAAATCTACAGAAGTTATTAGTTAAATTTTGTTTAACCCTTTTATACTTTCTTAACATCGCTAAAAAGGAGCGCAAAAATACTCTATTTTTTTCTTAAATCCTAACATATAAATAATGTGACATTATTTTATTTCTTGTGTCTCATATATAGTATATCAAAATGATACACGCGCCATATATTTTGGCACATAAATTGGTATATTTACAATACTATTAACAATTTAAAACAACTTACAATTATGGTTAGAGCTAAATACCAAAATGTATTAGACTTGGGAGAGTCTTTAAACATTCAGAATGGAAACGTTACCGAAGAGAATGGAGTATTAAAAGTAGAAGGAACTGCAGCTACCCAATACGAAAAGAACTTACTTTGGGATAAGATTAAAGAAACAGGTGGAGATAATCCGACTGATATTATGGCAAACATTAAAGTAGCTGATGAAACTGTATATGCTAGACATACTGTAGCTTCTGGTGAGACTTTAGGAAAAATCGCTAAACACTATTATGGTGATGCAATGAAGTACAAAGATATCTTTGCTGCTAACTCTGATATTCTTAAAAATCCGGATATGATTCATCCAGATCAAGAATTAATTATTCCTAATCTTTAATTAGAGAATATTTATTATATTTGGAAGACTTCCAAAAAAAAAAAAGACTTCCAAATTTTTAAAAGCGATAAGATTTAATATTTTTATCGCTTTTTATTTTGAAATTATTTGATTAGCCAACCCAATCAAAGTATGCAACTGCTCCTCAATACCCAACTCAGAATTATCAATTTCTATAGCATCTTCAGCCTTTACTAAAGGTGAGTCTTCTCTTGTTGAGTCAATACGATCTCTAGTTGTTACATTTTCTAAAACATCTTCGTAACTAAGATTATGACCGCTTTCTAATAATTCTTTATATCTGCGTGTAGCTCTAGTTTCTGCAGATGCGGTCATAAAGATTTTTAATTCTGCCTCTGGAAAAACAACGGTACCAATATCTCTACCATCCATAACAATACCTTTATCTTTTCCCATTAACTGTTGTTGTTCAACTAGTTTTCGCCTTACTTCAGATAATGTTGCTACAGGACTCACAAACTGAGAAACTCTTAGAGTTCTAATGTCGGATTCAATATTCTTATTATTCAAATACACTTCTGCAAAGCCAAGTTTTTTATTAAACTTAAATGTAATATTGATATCGTCTAATCTATTTATGAGTTTTTCAGGATTAAAAAAATCTTTTCCTATAAAACCACTTTCTAAGGCAAAATATGCTACCGTTCTATACATAGCACCAGTATCTACATAAATATAATTAAGCCGTTTTGCTAATTGTTTAGCAACTGTACTTTTTCCTGTGGATGAAAACCCATCTATAGCAATGACAATACTCTTCATTTTATGCTGAATTTATTTCAGTAACAATTTCCCATTAAAATTAGGGGTTTTTTTAATTTAAATCTATTTGAAGTCCAAAAAAACTAGTGTTAGAAGCACTTGTATATCTAGCGTGTGTATAACTAAAACGCATCTTATTCAATTTAATACCTACGCCAACAGATAGACCAGAGAAATTTCTTTGATCTACAATTCTTAATTCTTCTGCTCGTCTAAAGTTATAACCTAATCTTAGATTAAATCCTCCTTCTGGAAACAATTCTGCACCTAGAATAAGATGTCTTAAGCCTTTATTAAAAAACCCAACTTTCTCTTGAGTTTGATTGCCATCTAAATCCGTTATAGCTCTTGCAGGATTAGACACACCAATTGGCCATTTTTGTAAGTTATCTAACGTAAGATGCCATCGTAAAGGCACATTTTCTAAGGTTTGTGACATCCCAAAATTAACTTCAAACGGCAAAGGTTCATTTTGCCCAGCATAAGTTGTAAACTGTGTCCCTATATTTCTTACGCTCAATGCAGCATGAAAATCTAAATCTTCATTAATGTACATTGCTCCAAAATCTAATGCGCCACCAATAGAATTATATTGTTCTAATGACGATGTAATAAGCTTCGCACTTGCACCAACATAAAAATCAGTAAAAGGAATATTATAATTGTAACCTGCAGATAATGCAGCCTCGTTACCATTAAAGGTTCCTGTAGAATTACCATTAACGTCATAACCATCAAACGTGCCGTAATTTATATAAGTGATGCCAACAAGAAACGTTTGCACATGTCTATCCCAAGTATATGCATAAGCAGCTGTTCCGTAACTTATGCCTCCTAAATAATTAGAGTAATTGACTGCCAGCTGATTACCCATTTTATAATTGATTGAAGCCGGGTTGTAAAGTCCTTCAGTAACATCATGATCGAAATTGGTTATGATTTTTCCGCCCAAAGCAGCTTGTCTTGGAGAGGATACTAAATTTAAAAACTGATAGGTAGATTCACCACCCAATTGCGCAAACAATGGCAGTGCCAACACTAAAAAACATAAGCTGGTAATCCTCTTAATCATAGATTTTGCAATATTATATAATTTTTCCTTTAAAATTACTATAATAAAATGCCCTTTTTTCCATTTTTGTTTCAATAAAAAAATAACCCATAACAAATGCTATGCTTTATTTCTATATTTCGTCTAAAGAAAAAAATCCACATTTTCTTTCATAATAATTTTAAAGGAAAAATTATATCACTAAATCTATCTTAAAACGATGATATTATTATTTTATTTTTTGAAAGTCGTTATTTTCTATTTTAACTGAAGTTTTTGCCCAACTTTAATTAGGTTACTAGTTAGTCCATTTAGGCTTTTAATCTTATCTACGGTAGTTCCTGTTTCTTTAGAGATACTATACAACGTATCACCTCTTGAAACCGTCCAAACTGCAAGATGATCATATTCTTTAGTAGTGTGATTACTAGAAACTCTAAGTTTTTGTCCAACAGTAATTAAGTTTTTACTTAAATCGTTCTTATTCTTTAATTCTGGTACGGTTAAATTATAACGCTTAGCCAAGCTAAATAAAGTTTCGCCACGTTTTACAATATGAAAGTTAGAATTATTTGTTTTATAATTAGTATAAGTCGTGGTCTTTGTAGTATCTGTTTTAGTACTTGTAACTGTGTCTAAATTTTTAACACGTAGCTTTTGCCCTTTGTCTATCAAAGTTGTTTCTAAACTATTTAACTTCTTCAATGCTGTTAAAGACGTATTATAAAGGTTTGCTATTTGGAATAAAGTTTCTCCTTCTTTTACAACATGAAAATCTGAAGTCGTTTCAGCATCTCCTTTTTTAGATGTTGACTCCGTTACAATTTTAGACGTATCTACCTTCTTTTTCCATACTAAATTCACTAAGGTGATTTCACCAGTAGCAACATTCAGCTTTGCAGGCTTACCATCTAAAACAACATCTTTATATTTAACCTCAGACTGTGCAAAAGCACCAAAGCTTGTTATTATGAGGGTAATTATGGATACAATTAATTTATAGTTTTTTTGCATTTTTTACTTTTTGATTTGTTAACGCGAGCTTTAAAACATCGCTCATATCTGTAACATAATGAAAAGTAAGTCCTTTGAGGTATTCGGGTTTAATTTCTTCTATATCTCTCTTATTATCTTGGCACAACAAGATTTCTTTAATTCGGGCGCGTTTTGCTGCTAATATTTTTTCTTTTATACCGCCAACTGGTAATACTTTTCCTCGCAACGTAATTTCCCCTGTCATGGCTAAACTCTTTTTTACTTTACGTTGCGTAAATAAAGAGACTAAACTTGTTAACATAGTTACACCAGCACTTGGTCCGTCTTTAGGTGTTGCACCTTCTGGTACGTGAATGTGTACATTGTATTTATCAAAAACTTCGGGATTAAGACCAAATTCATCTGCATTTGCTTTAATATATTCCATTGCAATGGTAGCAGACTCCTTCATTACTTTTCCTAAATTACCAGTTATAGTTAGGTTTCCTTTTCCTCTAGATAATATAGATTCTATAAAAAGAATGTCGCCTCCTACTCTAGTCCATGCCAAACCTGTGACAACACCAGCCACATTGTTGTTTTCGTATTTATCACGTTCTAACCTTGGGCCGCCTAAAATCTCTATAACATCTTCATTAGATATTTTGATGTTATATTTTTCTTCCATTGCTATATTTTTGGCGGCATAACGTACCATTTTTGCAATTTGCTTTTCTAATCCTCTAACACCAGACTCTCTAGTATAGCCTTCAACTATTTTTTCTAGTTGTGGCTTACCAATTTTAAGAGCTTTACTATCTAAACCATGCTCCTTTAATTGCTTTGGCAATAAATGACGTTTGGCTATTTCAACTTTCTCTTCAATAGTATAGCCAGTTACATTGATAATTTCCATTCGATCTCTCAATGCAGGCTGAATAGTATTTAAACTATTAGACGTAGCGATAAACATCACCTTTGACAGGTCGTAACCCATCTCAAGGAAATTGTCGTAAAACTCATTGTTTTGTTCAGGATCGAGAACTTCTAACATAGCAGAAGATGGATCACCTTGATTCCCTGCTGACAGCTTATCTATCTCATCTAACACAAACACAGGATTTGAAGTTCCTGCTTTCTTTAAACTCTGAATAATTCGTCCTGGCATTGCACCAATATAGGTTTTTCTATGACCACGTATTTCTGCTTCGTCACGCAAACCACCTAAAGAAATTCTAACATACTCTCTTCCTAAAGCTTCTGCTATTGACTTACCTAAAGAGGTTTTACCAACACCTGGAGGTCCATATAAACAAAGTATTGGCGACTTCATGTCATTACGAAGCTTTAATACAGCTAGATATTCAATGATTCTTTTCTTAACATCCTCTAATCCAAAATGATCGCGATCTAAGATTTTCACGGCTCTTTTTAAATCGAATTTATCTTTACTAAATTCATTCCAAGGCAAATCTAAAAACAAGTCTAAATAATTGCGTTGAATAGAATACTCCGCAACTTGTGGATTCATACGTTGCATTTTAGACAACTCTTTCTCAAAATGCTCCTTAACAGTTTTATCCCATTTCTTGACTTTAGCACGTGTTTTCATTTCCTCAATCTCTTCACCAGAAGATACTCCACCACCCAATTCTTCTTGGATAGTTTTCATTTGTTGATGTAAGAAATACTCACGTTGCTGTTGGTTCATATCACTTTGAACCTTACTCTGAATATCGTTTTTAAGCTCTAGCTTCTGATATTCCATATTCATGTACTTTAAAGTTTGAAGCGCACGTTCTTTTAGATCATTAATCTTTAATAACTCTTGCTTTTCTTCAACTTTAAGATTCATATTAGAAGACACAAAATTGACTAAGAACGAATTACTTTCTATGTTCTTAATCGCAAATGATGCTTCAGAAGGAATATTTGGACTTTCCTTTATAATCTCAAGAGACAAGTCTTTAATAGATTCAATAATTGCTTTAAATTCTTCATTATCTGCTGCAGGTTTCGCTTCAGCAATATCTGAAATAGTAGCTGTTAAGTATGGCTTCTCAGAAATAATCTCATTTATTGCAAAACGTTTTTTACCCTGAATAACAACTGTAGTATTGCCATCTGGCATTTTTAATACCTTTAGAATACGAGCAACTGTTCCTGTTTTATAAATATCCTTTTCGCTAGGATTTTCAATAGATTCGTCTATTTGAGAAACTACTCCAATAACTTTACCTCCTTTATTAGCATCATTAATTAGCTTAATAGATGAATCACGTCCTGCAGTAATCGGAATAACCACGCCAGGAAACAATACTGTATTTCTTAGAGGTAAAATTGGTAAAGATTCTGGTAATGATTCTTTATTTATTAACTCTTCATCTTCAGGAGTCATTAACGGAATTAATTCTGAATTTTCATCAAAATCCTGAAATGACAAACTGTCAAGGTTTATAAAATTAGATTTTCCCATATATGTTTTTGAGCCATTCTGTCATTTGCATTTTCAGAATAGCATTTGTTTAAATGTATTAATAATTAACTTTATATTGAATATCAGTTAGTTATAAGATATTCAAAGTTATTCACACTAGTGTAATTTCAATTGTTATGCCATTACCTTTGATTGACATAAACCTTTTATAAATTTTCTAATGAAATCGTCACTTCGAGTGAATTTGGCGAATTAAAATCCGTTAAATTAGTATCGAGAAGTTATTTTCAATTAGTTCTCGATACAATTGCGATGCTCGGAATCACTTGAACTGACGTCCATATAGTAATAGCAATTCAAGAAAAAATTAAATTTTTTTTACCTAAACTGTAACAGTTAATGAAAGTGCTCATCTTTAAACTAAAGCAATTGTTTTTTTGACATCAACCAATCAAGATATAGAACAGTTACTATTGCATTGTAAATCTGGCAACCAACGTGCACAGTTGGAAGTTTATAACAGATATAACAAAGCAATGTATAACACAGCAATTAGAATTATAAAAGATTCTTTTAAAGCTGAGGACATTATGCAAGAGTCATTTTTAACCGCTTTTACAAAGCTAAATACGCTTCAAGACACCAAAGTATTTGGTTCATGGTTAAAACGAATTGTAGTGAACAATAGTATTGCACATTACAACAAAACGTCTAAACAAAATGAAGTGCCTTTAAATACAGTGCTATACAAAATTGAAGATGACAATGGCATTGAAGAAAGTAATCATAACAACGAAAAAGTAAAACAAATTATGAGCGTAATGAAAACCTTAAAACCTAATTACAGTTTAGGTCTGTCATTACATCTTATTGAAGGTTATGATTATGAAGAAATCTGTGAAATAATGGATATTTCTTATGCTAATTGTAGAACATTAATCTCTAGAGCAAAAGAAAGTTTAAGGAAAAGGTTAATGCAAACAGCATAAAACAAAAAGCTATGCAAAAAGATACTATAGACGAATTATTTGATAACCTAAAAGGTGAGTTCGATGTCAATGAACCTAACAAGGATCATGATCTTCGCTTTTTAGATAAGCTGAAAGCAAATAATGTGGTTGTGAATGATTCTAAAAAATCATCTGGTATTAACTGGAAGCTATTTCTAGCAGTTGCAGCTTCTGTAGTCATTTCTTTAAGTGTTTTTATGACATTACAAAACGAACCTGAAGCTTTAGACTTAGCTAGCGTATCACCAGAATTATCTGAAACACAAGACTTTTTTACAGCAACAATTGAAAATGAATTAAAGAAACTGAATAAAGAGCGCTCACCATTAACTGAACAGATTATTACGGATGCTTTAGAGCAAATTCAAGTTTTAGAAACAAATTATCAAAATCTAAAAACAGATTTAACTGAAAGCGGAAATGATAAACGTGTTATCTATGCAATGATTACCAACTTTCAGAATAGAATAGACATTTTAACTACTGTTTTAGAACAAATAGAAATTATTAAAGAATTAAAAATCAACACAAATGAAAACAACAATACTATATAAAGCATGTTTCCTTTTATTAATGATGCCAACACTTATTATGGCTTCAAATTGCGATCCTATAAAAGCGAAACACTCCAAAGAGAAAATAATTAAAAAATCATTTAATGTAAATGCTGATGCAACATTTAATATCACAAATCGTTATGGAAATATAAATGTAGTAACATGGAATGAAAACCGAATTGAGATAGAAGTTACTATAAAAGTTGAAGGCAACAATGAAGATAAAGTAAATAAAAAATTAGAACAATTAGATGTCGCATTTCAATCTGCTCCGCATAAAGTTACAGCAATAACAGTCATAAATGGTAATAGTTGGAGCACCTCTTGGTGGAATAAAAAAACAAGTAACAAAGTTAAAATGGAAATTAACTATGTTGTAAAAATGCCTATCACAAATAACGTAGAACTATCTAATGACTACGGTTCTATCACCCTAGACAAGCTTGAAGGTAATGCATATATACATTCTGATTACGGAAAAATCACCACCAAAGAACTTATGGGTGAAACTAATGTATTACAATTTGATTATAGTAATAACTGTTATTTTGAATACATAGAAAGTGGGAAAATCACTGCTGATTACAGTGAATTTACAGTAGCGAAAGTAAAGAATTTAGAATTAAAAGCAGACTACACTAAATCTATAATCGAAGTTGCTGAAAACGTAAATTATAATTGTGATTATGGGTCTTTAAAAATTGATGACATCAATAATCTTGATGGTAAAAGTGACTACTTAACTTTACGTCTTGGTAGTGTTTATAAAAATGTAAAGACGAGAGCAAACTACGGTTCTATAAAAATTGACCGAATAGCATCTAAAGCAAATAATCTTGATATAAATGCTGAATTTACAGGAATCACTATTGGTTATGATGCTGCATATAATTTCAATTTTAATATCGATATAGATTTTGCGTCATTACGAGGATCTGATGGCTTTAATTTTACAAATAAAGAAATCGGTCATACAGGAAAGCAATACAGTGGTTATTATGGTTCTAAAAACTCTAAAAATTTAGTATTGATAAAATCTGAATACGGAAGTATTACTTTCAAAAAACTATAAAATTCGTCAGCTCGAGTGAATTATACGATTGAAATGAGTAGAATTTGTATCGAGAATAAGAATTTCAACTTTAATATAAGTTCTCGATACAATTTTTTATCAAAAATCACTCGAACTGACGTAACAAATAATAAATAACAATCAATTAAAACCAATTAATCATGAAACTATTAAAACCAATCGCATTATTAGTCTTTCTTTTAAGCACTACGCTTTCTTGTGCACAATGGGGAAACGGAAAAAAAATGAAAGGTAATGGAGACATTACAACCGAAACAAGATCTACAGGTTCTTATGATGGCCTAAAAGCTGCAGGTCCAATGGACTTTAAATTAGTTCAAGGAACAGAAGGTGAAATTTCTATCAAAGGAG
>NZ_CAXBGB010000058.1:0-20695 GCF_963975125.1 uncultured Winogradskyella sp.
AAAAATCCTGATGGGTTACAACAGGATTTTTAGATTTACTAAGTCGTCAGTTCGAGTGTTTCGATCTCTAAAGCTTTCAGTATAGAAATGTATCGAGAACCTTTATTACTCCGAAAGTTTCTCGATACATTCCGACAGTAAAATGTCGGAACACTCGAAGTGACGTTCTATTTTTATTACTCAACCAAAACCCATTCTCCTTTATCAATTAAAGGAATGGCTTGCTTGTATTTTACGGTTTTGTTTTCTCCGCTCATTACATGCTTAATGGTAACTCTATCGTTACGACCAATTTTTGGTTGTTCTCTAACAATTGTTTCTACCACTTGTTGTTGGAGAGATGCTCCAGCACCTACAGATCTGTTTTGTGCAGCGCGTTCATCCATATTAGGAATCTCATCTTTTTGAGTTTCTAATTTTTCTTGCTTACGTGCTCTTGCTTCTTGTATAGTATTTGCTGTTTCTTGAGGAATTTCACCTTTAAATAAGAATGAAATGACATCCTTATTCACTTGGTCTATCATTGCTTTAAACAACTCAAAAGACTCAAACTTATAAATTAATAACGGATCTTTTTGCTCGTGTACTGCTAATTGTACTGATTGCTTTAATTCATCCATTTTACGTAAATGTACCTTCCAAGCATCATCTACAATGGCTAGTGTAATATTCTTTTCAAAATCATTGATTAGCTGTGTTCCTTTAGTTTCAAAAGCTTTCTCTAAGTCTGTAACAACTTGTAGGTTTTTTACACCATCTGTAAATGGTACTACGATACGTTTAAATTTGTCACGTTGAGTTTTATAGACATTCTCAATTACTGGAAATGCTAAATCTGCAGCACGTTGCATTTTTTCACGATAGTGCTTAAAGGCTTCTTTATAAATAATGCCTGCAATTTTCTGAGCATCCATTTTTCCGAAGTCAGCTTCAGAAATAGGAGAGCCCATTGAAAAGTAGCGTATAAGCTCAAACTCAAAGTTTTTATAATCGTTAGCCTCTTTATTACTATTCGCGATACCTTCTGAGGTATCAAAAATCATGTTGGCTAAATCGACTCTTAGACGTTCTCCTTGTAAAGCATTACGACGACGTTTGTACACGACTTCACGTTGTGCATTCATAACATCATCATACTCTAGTAAACGCTTACGAACACCAAAGTTATTCTCCTCTACTTTTTTCTGTGCTCGCTCAATAGACTTAGAAATCATGCCGTGCTGTATCACTTCTCCTTCCTTAAGTCCCATTCTGTCCATCATCTTAGCAATACGCTCACTACCAAATAGACGCATTAAGTTATCTTCTAGAGATACATAAAACTGCGAACTACCTGGATCTCCTTGACGACCAGCTCTACCACGTAATTGTCTATCTACACGACGCGAATCGTGACGCTCTGTACCAATAATAGCTAATCCACCAGCAGATTTAACTTCTTCACTCAACTTAATATCTGTACCACGACCAGCCATGTTAGTTGCAATAGTTACTTGGCCTGCATTACCAGCTTCCGCTACAATATCAGCTTCTTTTTTATGTTGTTTCGCGTTCAGTACATTATGCGGTATTTTACGAACGCTTAATAGTTTCCCTAATAGTTCAGATATTTCTACATTGGTTGTACCTAAAAGTACTGGTCTTCCTGCTTCAGATAATGCTGTGACTTCATCAATAACAGAATTGTATTTTTCGCGCTTTGTTTTGTAAACTAAATCATCTCTATCGTCTCTAACAATAGGTCTGTTAGTTGGGATTTCTACCACATCTAATTTGTAGATTTCCCAGAATTCACCTGCTTCTGTTACCGCAGTACCTGTCATACCCGACAGTTTACGGTACATTCTAAAGTAGTTCTGTAATGTTACTGTGGCGAATGTTTGTGTTGCTGCTTCAATCTTTACATTTTCCTTTGCTTCAATCGCTTGGTGTAATCCGTCAGAATAACGACGACCATCCATAATACGACCTGTTTGCTCATCTACGATCATTACTTTGTTTTCCATTACAACATAATGGTTGTCTTTTTCAAACAAAGCATAAGCCTTTAAAAGCTGATTTAAAGTGTGAATACGTTCAGACTTCACACCGAAATCTCTAAATAAAACTTCTTTAAAGTTGGCTTCTTCTTCTGAAGATAAACCTTGATCTTCAATCTTAGCAATTTCAATTCCCATTTCTGGCATCACAAAGAAATTAGGATCATCTTCACCTGAAAGAAACTCAATACCTTTGTCAGATAATTCTACCTGATTATTTTTTTCATCAATAACATAATAGAGTTCTGCATCTACTTTAGGCATTTCTCTATTGTTATCTTGCATGTAGAAATTCTCTGTTTTCTGGAGTAATTGCTTAATTCCTTCTTCACTTAAAAACTTAATTAAGGCTTTATTCTTAGGAATACCTCTATATGCTCTTAATAATTGGAAGCCACCTTCTTTAGTATCACCTGCTGCAATCAATTTTTTAGCTTCGGCTAGTACACCAACTAAATATTTACGTTGTACTTCTTCTATAGCGTTTACCTTAGGTTTTAAAGCATCGAACTCGTGCTCATCACCTCTAGGAACTGGCCCAGAAATAATTAATGGTGTACGTGCATCATCAACTAATACAGAATCGACTTCATCGACAATAGCATAGTGATGTGGACGTTGTACTAAATCTTCTGGCGAATGTGCCATGTTATCACGTAAGTAATCGAAACCAAACTCGTTATTTGTTCCATAAGTAATATCAGCGTTATAAGCTTTACGACGTGCATCTGAGTTTGGTGTATGGTAATCTATACAATCAATACTCATGCCGTGAAACTGAAATATTGGTGCCATCCAAGCACTATCTCGCTTTGCTAAGTAATCATTTACCGTTACTAAGTGAACTCCTCTGCCAGTTAAGGCATTTAAGTACACTGGTAATGTGGCTACAAGTGTTTTACCTTCACCTGTTTGCATCTCTGCAATTTTACCTTGGTGCATGGCAACACCACCAATTAACTGTACATCGTAATGAATCATGTCCCAAGTAATGGGTTTACCTGCAGCATCCCAAGAGTTTGACCAAATCGCTTGGTCTCCATCTAAGGTTACATAATCATTGTTACCCGAAATCTCACGGTCAAAGGCATTAGCCGTTACCGAAATTTCTGTATTATGTACAAAACGTTTTGCGGTTTCTTTTACTACAGCAAATGCTTCTGGTAGAATGTCGGTTAAAACTTCTTCCGTAGTATCGTAGATATCGTTTTCAAGTTTATCGATTTCGAGATAAATATCTTCACGCTCATCAATGTCTTCGGTCACTTCAGCTTTCGCTAAAAGTTCTTCTTTTTGTGTGTTTAGTGGCAATCTTGCTTTAGTAATTATTGCTTTAAACTCGTCGGTTTTTGCTCTAAGCTCATCGTGTGATAAAGCTTCTAAAGCTTTCTCAAAGGTTTTAACTTGGTTTACGATTGGTTTTAGTTCACCTACGTCTTGTTTAGATTTATCTCCAACAAAAACCTTAAGTACTTTATCAAAAAAAGTCATAGTATTATATATTTTGTAATGGATTGATTGGTGTCAATCTTCGTATTAGTTTCAGTAAAAATGTTGACTTATAACGGCTCAACATGGTCTCGAATTACGAGAATTCGAAAATAAAAAAAGTCTCTCAGTTAATTTAACGCAAGAGACTTTTTTTGTGATAATATTATATATTAATATTCATCCTCATTCCAGAGGTAATCTTCATCAGTTGGGTAGTCTGGCCAGATTTCTTCAATAGAGTCGTAAGAATCACCTTCATCTTCTATTGCTTGTAAGTTTTCAACAACCTCTAAAGGAGCTCCTGTTCTAATCGCGTAGTCAATTAGCTCATCTTTTGTTGCTGGCCAAGGTGCATCACTTAAATAAGATGCTAATTCTAATGTCCAATACATTTGCGTTGTAAATTTAATTTTTGCAAAAATAATTTTTTAGTTGAACAATTCAAGAAAAAATCAAATTAATTAATCATTAATAGAAAGAACGTGTAATCGTTAACTTTTGTTTTGGACTAAATATTGCAATTCTTAGTCCTAATCTGAAGCGATATTAAATTTGTCAATTCGAGTTAATTTTATGACTCATTGGTAATAAAACTAGTATCGAGAATCAAATTCTATACTTAAAAAGTTGTTCTCGATAAAATTCCGATTCTAGGAATCACTCGAGCTTACGTCTCAACTAAGTTTTTAAGATTCTCCTGGTAGCTATCGGGACTTAGGAATCCACTTTATCTCTTCAGCCTGTAAATCATATGACAACTTCCGTGCCAATACAAAAAGGTAGTCAGAAAGGCGATTTATGTACATCAAGGTTTCGGGTTGAAACGGTTCTAAGTCATTAAGATGCGATGCTAAACGCTCAGCTCTACGACAAACAGTACGCGCAATGTGACAGAATGACACCGTTTGATGACCTCCTGGTAATACAAAGTGAGTCATTGGTGGTAAACTTGCTTCCATAAGGTCCATTTCTTTTTCTAAACGTTCAATATCTTCGTTAGATATCTTAGGAATATTTAATCTTGCTTTACCGTTTTTTAAAGTCGCTTTTTCGGGATCTGTAGCTAAAATTGCACCAACTGTAAATAAGCGATCTTGAACCTCCATTAAGGTGTTTTTGTACAATTGATTAATATCCTGATCTCTTATTAAGCCAATGTGTGAGTTAAGCTCATCGATAGTGCCGTAGCTTTCTATTCTTATATGATGTTTAGGGACACGAGTGCCACCAAATAGGGCAGTAGTACCTTTATCTCCTGTTTTTGTGTATACTTTCATGTAAACAAAGTTAAGAGTTATGAGTTAATAGTTATAAGTGAAAAGATAAAAGTTTGAATATGAATTTTATATTTAACTGTCATTGCGAGGACGAAGGACGTGGTAATCTTTTTAATAAATTTCTTCTATTCATTTTGTCTTGATACAAACTGCGTAGCACATCATGAGTTCTATAAAATAAGAATAGGCGAATAAACGAACCAAAAAATCACGATCAAAAATAGGAAATTACTCATCTCGTTTTTTATAGTTTAATAAGGAATTCGTGAACGCGAGGCATTTGCTAAATCAACACTCGCTTTCAAAACTTAATGCTTGAAGCTGCGCTTCTCAGTTACGTTTCTTCGATCGTTATTTCTGAATTTTGATGATTCTGAAGTTGTCGAAAATTGGGACTTACTTATTAATTAAGGCTTGTTTTTTTTTAATGTCCAGATGCTATTTAAGAACATCATAATACTGAATACTTTCTAAGTATTAAAAGTATCACTCTCAACTATACCATCACGTAAACGAATAATACGATGTGCATGTGCTGCAACTTCTTCTTCGTGAGTTACCATGATTACGGTATTGCCAGCTTTATGAATATCGTCAAAAAGTCCCATTATTTCCATTCCTGTTTTAGAATCTAGATTACCTGTTGGTTCATCAGCCAAAATTATGGATGGTTTATTTACTAAAGCTCTACCTACTGCAACTCGTTGTCTTTGTCCACCAGAAAGTTGGTTGGGTTTGTGATCCATACGGTCAGCCAAGCCAACATTGTCTAGTACTTCTGTAGCACGTTCTTGACGTTGTTTTTTTGATGCTCCTGCATAAATCATAGGTAAGGCTACATTTTCTAAAGCTGTAGTTCTTGGTAATAAATTAAAGGTTTGAAAAACGAAACCTATTTCTGTATTTCTAATTTCGGCAAGCTCATCATCTGACATCTGACTCACGTCATTTCCATTTAATTTATAAGAACCTGCAGTTGGAGTATCTAAACAACCTAGTAAATTCATTAAAGTAGATTTACCAGAACCAGATGGTCCCATAATGGCTACATATTCGCCGCGTTTAATATCTAAATCGATACCTTTTAAAACATGAACAATTTCTTGTCCTAGTTTAAAATCTCTAATGATATTTCTAATTTCAATGACGTTGTCATTCATAATTTAAATAGTCTTGATTGCTAAAAGTGTCCTGCAAGATACAGGATATTACAGTTAATAAGACGCTAAAGTTATAAGGTTGTTACACTCTAATTTTAAAATGTTCTTTGACCTGTTCTTTTCTAAAAAACACGAGCCCTAAATAGAAGCAATCTACAGTTACAGTTACTGCATTATGAGCCTTTATATAATCCCAAGCTTCTGTCATTCCTTTAGACCAATATATATCGTCAAAGACAAAAATAGTTTCGTTATGAACTTTCGGTAATAAAGCTTCAAAATATTGAATGGTTGCATTTTTATTGTGATGACCATCATAGAAGACAAAATCATAATGGTCTTCTTTTAATTGAGGAATGATATCAGCAAAATATCCTGTTAAAAGATCAATGTTTTTAATATTTAGCTCTTCGAGTTTTGATTTTGTGAAAGCTGAAGTGTTTGGGCAACCTTCAATAGTTGTAATCGTTGCTGATGGATTTGCTAATGAAAAGGCATAAGTTCCCATACCCAAAGAAGTACCTAATTCTATAATTTTTTTAAACCCAAAGTATTTTGAAAACCGATATAATAATTCAGAATCTTTTTTAGAACTACTAGATGTTTTTACCATTTTACCAACCATTCGTTGGTTTGCATCTAAAACTTTAGAGCCTTCCCCTAAATCTTTGACTTGAAGAATGGTATTTGATTTTTGTAACGCTTTTCTATAGTCGTTGAGCTTAGAGTATGCTTCGTGTTTTTTCTTGTCGTAAAGGCATTTTGTGACAAAACTGTATATAAAAGGGGAATGGATTCCATGCTGGTTTGTGGAACTGAATAAGAACTTTATGTATGCTATTATTTGGTACATTATTTTTCTCTAAATTCCAATAGTTATCGGAAGCTAAGACGCAAAGGTTTTTATTTTTACTTTAAGTTACAAGTATTCGTCATTGCGAGGCTAACTTTTTCTGTTAGCTGTGGCAATCTGTTTATTTTGATAATCCTACACTTCATGAGATTGCCGCGTCCTACGTCCTCGCAATGACATAAAAATTAGGCTTCCAGTTTTTCAGACAATTCAAACCAACGCATTTCTTTTTCGCTAATAGTATCTATAATTACTTGAAGCTTTTCTGATAATTTGGCAATATCCTCTTGAGCTAATTCTGGATTATTAAATTTAGTTTCTAAGGCTGTTTTATCTAATTCTAATGACCGAATCTTAGATTCTAAATTCTTGTGTTCCTTTTGCTCGTTATAAGATAATTTATTAGCATCATTTTGTTTTACAGCTTTGGTATTGTTGGTCTTTACAGGTTGTTCTATTTGTTTAGGTTTGCTACTATCATAAGCTCTAAAATCTGAATAATTACCAGGGAAATCGTCAACAACACCTTCACCTCTAAACACAAACATGTGATCTACAATTTTATCCATAAAGTAACGGTCGTGAGATACGACTAAAAGCACACCAGGGAAATCCATTAAGAAATCTTCAAGTACGTTAAGCGTTACAATATCTAAATCATTGGTAGGCTCATCTAAAATCAACACATTAGGATTCTGAATTAAAACCGTACACAAATACAGTCGTTTTTGTTCACCACCACTCAATTTTTCTACAAAATCCCATTGTTTTTTTCTGTCGAATAAAAAACGTTCTAACAATTGTTGCGCGCTTATTTGTCGCCCTTTAGATAATGGAATATAATCTCCAAATTCTTTAATAACATCAATAACCTTTTGGTTAGGTTTTGCTTTAATTCCATCTTGTGTATAATAACCAATCTTTACAGTTTCGCCAATGACAACTTTACCATTGTCGGGTTGTAAACTCTGTGTTAATAAGTTAAGAAATGTAGATTTACCAGTTCCGTTTTTACCAATTACACCAATACGTTCTCCTTTTTTGAAGGTGTACTCAAAACCATCTAAGATGACTTTGTCTTTAAAAGCTTTAGATACATTATGAAACTCTATTATTTTGCTACCTAAACGTTCCATATTTATTTCTAATTGCACTTGGTGGTCGTTTCGACGTTTGTGCGCTTTCGATTTTATTTCGAAGAAATCATCAATTCTACTCTTAGATTTTGTTGTACGTGCTTTAGGCTGGCGTCGCATCCAATCGAGCTCTTTTTTAAAGAGTTGTTTTGCTTTACCAACTTCTGTAGCTTGGTTTTCGATTCTTGCTTCTTTCTTTTCTAAATAATAAGAATAATTGCCCTTATAGGTATGTAATTCTCCTTGGTCTAATTCTACGATTTCATTGCACACACGCTCTAGAAAGTAGCGATCGTGAGTTACCATAAAAAGGGTTTGCTGTGTCTTAGCAAAATAGTCTTCTAACCATTCAATCATTTCTAAATCTAGGTGATTGGTGGGCTCATCTAAAATTAAAATATCAGGCTTACTTAATAATACTTGAGCTAAAGCTAAACGCTTTT
Source organism: uncultured Winogradskyella sp. (assembly GCF_963975125.1). Lineage (GTDB taxonomy): Bacteria > Bacteroidota > Bacteroidia > Flavobacteriales > Flavobacteriaceae > Winogradskyella. Next base: position 8,400 of record NZ_CAXBGB010000058.1, read on the forward strand.
TTTGTCCGCCAGAAAGGGTATTTACTTTTAAGCTAAGGTCGTCTAATTTTAGTTGCGAAAGTGTTTGTTGATATTGCGTTTCAAACTCCCAAGCATTATGTCTGTCCATGCCTTCAAAAGCCAACTGATAAGCTTCTGTGTCTTCCGGATCTTTTAATGCATTTTCGTAGGCATGGATAGTTTTTAATACAGGAATGTCTGAAGCGAAAATGGTTTCTTCAATTGTTAGTTTTAGATCTAAATTAGGTTCTTGGTCTAAAAAAGCCAAACGCAATCCTTTTCTAATAACTATTTGTCCTTGGTCTGGAGAGTCTTTTCCTGATAAGATATTAAGTATGGAAGTTTTTCCACTTCCGTTTTTTGCAACAAAAGCAATCTTCTGATCTTTATGAATACTGAATGATAAATCTTTAAAGAGTACAAGCTCTCCATAAGACTTAGAAATATTTTCAACGTTGAGGTAGTTCAAACTTATTTTTTTACAAAGAACGTAAATAAACCAAAAACAAACCTAATAGTTTTGTTATTACTATTGATGCATTATATTTGTCTGTAAACAGCCATTTTACGTATGAAGCGACTAAAGCTTTTAATTATTTTTCTTAGTTGTGTTATTGTTTCTTCCTGCATACCACATAAAGACACAATTTACTTACAAAATAAAGAGGGTTCTACCAATGACACTATCCCATATAACCTAACCGAAATTCAAAAACCATATAGAGTTCAGATTGATGATATTTTGAATATTAGAATAAAAGTCTTAGATCAAGATAATGTTCAAATCTTTAATCCTATAGGCGATGTTAACTTAAATGCTAGCAGTGCAGAGCGTGCTTATTTTGATGGTTTTACAGTAGATGTTCATGGAAATATTAGGATTCCAATTTTAAGGGATTTTAATGTTTTGGGATATACTGTCGCCGAAATAGAAGACATGATTAAACAGAAATTATTGGATGAACAATTTAAAGAAACATCTAACATTTTTGTTACAGTTAAATTAGCTGGTTTGCGTTACACGGCTAATGGTGAGATAGGTGCTCCGGGTACCATTACTCTATTTAGAGAACGTGTTAATATTTTCGTGGCTATAGCAAATGCTGGCGAAATTCCGGTTACTGGTAATAAAAAAGACGTTTTGGTTATAAGGCAATATCCTCAAGGTCAAAAAATACATAGTTTAGATCTTACAGATATAAATGTAATGAAATCACCATATTATTACATTCAACCAAACGATATCATTTATGTTAAACCTTTAAAACAAAAATCTATCGGAACTGGTGAAACGGCAGTAGCTAGTATAGCTACTATTGCAACAGTTATTTCTTTAATTACTTCTGGAATATTGATTTTCTCAAGACGATAAGGTGTTATGAATTATAATGATTTAGATGGTTTAGATGATATAGATAATAATGATACGCAACGCCTAAGTTTTGATTTTAAAGGCTTTCTCTTTAAAGTATTTGGTCTATGGAAACTAATAGTATTGTGCGTTTTGGCAGCTTTGGCTGTTGCTCATTATATAAATATAAGAAAACAAAACATTTATAGATTAGACTCTTTAATTACGGTCAATAATGATCAAAATCCCTTTTTTACAGCCAATACAAGTATCTCATTTAATTGGGGAGGAGTTTCTGGTAAAGTAGGAAGTATATTGACAGAGATTAAGACCAGATCACATAATGAGTTAGTTATCGATTCCTTAGAATATTATAAAGAGTATTTAAAGCAGGGGAAATATCATTTACTTGATATTTATAAGACTACACCATTTGAAGTTGAAACTGATAAGTCTCGACCTCAGATGCTTGAGGAACCAATGAAGGTGAAAATTATTGATAATTATTCGTACGAATTGTCTTATGAGTTTGAATCAGATAAAGCTCTTGGGCAAATCTATTCTTCAAAACAAAAAGTATCAGTCAATGTAGATGTTGGGTCATTTTCTAAAACCTATAAGTTTGGAGAGGTAGTTAACCTGCCATTTTTTAATGGTATTGTGAGGTTAAAACCAAATGCAAATATATCTAATGAAGCAGTTTATTTTGTTAGATATCTAAATTTTGATTCTGTAGTTAATGCCTACAAAAATGGCATTAGAATAGATCCGACTTCGAGGGATGCTTCTTCCGTATTACGTTTGTCCTTAGTTGGACTGAATAAGTCTAAAATTGTAGATTTTCTTAATGCTACATCAGACATTTTAAGAAAAACTGAGCTTGAACGCAAAAACCTTTATGCAACAAACACCATTAAATTCATTGACAGTAGTCTTTTTGCCGTTAATGATATATTAAAAGATGTTACAGATGAAATGAATAATTTCAGAAAAACAAATAAGGTGTTTAATGTTGAAGAAGAGATGAGTCTAAAATCTGAAGAGCTTAAAGGGTATGATCAAGAAAAACTAAAAGAAGAGTCAAAATTAAATTACCTAAACAGTCTTGAAAGTTACATTAGAACTAAAACCGATTATTCTCAGATTGCTGCGCCAACTTCTGTTGGTATAGATGAGGTTAACATTTTATCTGGTGTCACTAAAATTATTGGTTTATCTATAGAGCGTCGAAATTTAGAGTATTCTACTAAAGAAGGTTCTATACTTTTTAATGAGTTAGATCGCAGAATAGACACAGAAAAGAGTGTTTTGTTAGAGGCTGTAGATGTAACTAAAAGAACCATTGGAGTTCAGTTAAATACTATAAGCAATAAAATTGCAAACTTAGAATCTAAATTGATTGGACTTCCTAAAGACCAGCAAGAGTACCTTAAAATTCAGCGCAAGCTCAATTTGAGTAGAGAAGCTTATGATATCTACCAGGCAAAACGAGGAGAAGCAGCTATTGTAAAAGCAGCCAATGTCTCTGATATTACTGTTATTGATAATGCGAAAGATATAGGGAACGGACTTATTGGGCCAAAAAAATCTCTCAACTATATGATGGCTTTATTAGTTGGTTTCTTATCACCTGTGTTTTTAATATTTGCTGTATATCTGCTAGATAATACTATTCATAGTGCAGATGAGGTGACAAAAATGTCTAAAATACCAATTTTGGGATTAATTGGTAAGTATCGTTATCAGAATAATTTAGTTGCGCACGAAAAGCCTAAGTCAGCTGTGGCAGAGTCTTTTAGAGCTGTTCGTTCTAGCCTTCAATTTATATTTAAGAATAGTGCGTCTTCGACTAGAGCTAGTACATTAATGATAACATCTTCTGTAAGTGGAGAAGGTAAAACCTTTGCATCTATTAATATAGCAACAGTTTATGCCCTATCTGGAAAAAAGACAATCTTATTAGGTCTAGATTTGCGTAAACCAAAGATCTTTGGGGATTTTAAGATTACTAATGACGAAGGAGTGGTTAATTATCTAATTGGAGATCGTAATTTAGAAGAAATTACAACACACACACACATAGAAAACCTCGACTTAATTACTTCAGGTCCTGTACCGCCAAATCCTTCAGAATTGTTAATGAGTGATAAGCTAAAAGAACTAATAAGTAAACTTAAGAATGAGTATGACATGATTATTTTAGATACTCCTCCTTTAGGGTTGGTTACTGATGCATTAGAACTCGTACAATATGCAGACGCTTCAATATTTATGGTAAGATTAGATTATACTAAAAAAGGAATGCTGCAGTTAGTAAATGCTAAATATAATAGAGGAGAGCTTAAAAATATAAGTTATTTACTTAACTTTTATAGACATAAGAATAATCATAATTACAGTTATGGTTATGGCTACGGCTATGGTTATGGCTACGGAGTTTATGGAGATGCTTATCATGAAAAAGAAGATAACTCCATTTGGCAAAGAATCAAGAGTATTTTTAAGCGTAAATAACACATCAATACTTAAATTTTGATTACTAAAACACAACTTAAAGTCAAACGTATTTTTGATCTTGTTTTGGTTATCATTGTTTTACCGATATTACTTTTACCCATATTAATATTAATTATAGTGGCGACTATAGATACTAATAAATATGGTGTATTTTCTCAATTTCGTGTCGGTCAACATGGAGAATTATTCAAAATTTATAAAATAAGATCACTTCGAGAAGAAGTTCATAAATTAGGACATTTAGATAAAAGCGTAACTAAGTTTGGTGAATTTCTAAGACGGACAAAATTAAATGAGCTGCCTCAGCTATATAATGTCTTAATCGGAAATATGAGTTTTGTTGGGCCAAGACCTGATTTACAGGGTTTTGCTGATAAATTAGAAGGTGAAGATCGCATAATTTTAATAGTTAAACCTGGTGTAACAGGAGAAGCAACCTTAAAATATAAGAATGAAGAGCGTGTATTAGAACGTCAAAAAGACCCAAAACACTACAATAGAACGATTATTTGGGTAGATAAAGTGAAAATCAACAAAAAGTACGTTGAGAATTACAGTTTTTATTTAGATTTGACACTCATTTTAAAATCTACTTTATACAAATGAAACATACAGAAGACAAAATTGCAATCATAGGATTAGGTTATGTCGGTTTGCCCCTAGCCGTAGAATTTGCCAAGCAATTTTTCGTAGTTGGTTTTGATATCAATAAACAGCGAATCAAAGAGTTAAATTCTGGTTTAGATAAAACTTTAGAAGTAGATAATGATAATCTTTTATCAGTTTTAACTACAGACTTAAATGCAAATAAAGGATTATATATAACGGATAATATTGAAACTTTAGCTATAACTAACGTATATATCATTACTGTACCAACACCAACTGATGCTTTTAACAAACCAGTATTTACGCCATTAATTAAAGCGAGTGAGGCTGTCGGTAAGGCCATGTCTAAGAATGATATCGTAATATACGAATCAACAGTATATCCTGGAGCTACAGAAGATATATGTGTTCCTATTTTGGCTGAGGTATCTGGTTTAACATATAATAAAGACTTTTTTGCAGGCTATTCACCAGAACGTATTAATCCAGGTGATAAGCATCACACAGTAACAAAGATATTAAAGGTAACTTCTGGTTCTACTCCAGAGATTGCTAAGAAAGTTAATGATTTATACTTAAGAGTGATTACAGCTGGTACACACCTAGCACCATCTATAAAAGTGGCAGAAGCAGCAAAAGTTATTGAGAATTCTCAACGCGATATTAATATTGCTTTTGTAAATGAACTATCTAAAATTTTCAGACTTTTAGAAATAGATACAAAAGCTGTTTTAGAAGCAGCAGGTACTAAATGGAATTTCTTAAAATTCTCTCCAGGTTTAGTTGGTGGTCATTGTATTGGTGTAGATCCTTATTACTTGGCTCAAAAAGCCATAGAATCTGGTTATAACCCAGAGATTATTTTAGCAGGTCGTAAGATGAATGACAGTATGGGCAGTTATGTTGCTACCGAAACTGTAAAAATGATGATTAAAAAAGGGGCTACTATAAAAGGATCTAATGCTTTAGTATTAGGGATTACTTTTAAAGAAAATTGTCCGGATATTAGAAACTCTAGAGTTATTGATATAATTGAAGAATTCCAATCTTACCATGTTAATGTAGACGTTTTCGATACTTGGGCTTCGAAAGAAGAAGTAAAACATGAGTATGGTATAGATTTAAAATCTTCGATGTCTGAATTAAAATCAGATTATGAAGCTATAATCTTAGCTGTGTCTCACAACGAATTTTTAGAAATATCATTAGATAATTTAAAATCGGATACATGTGTAGTATTTGACGTCAAGTCTTTATTACCACATGGCAGTGTTGACGCACGTTTATAATACAAATCAACCTACTAAATATGTATTCAAATCCACATCATACAGAAGATCTGTCTAAATTAAGTTTTTTAATTACTGGAGGAGGAGGCTTTATTGGCTCCAACCTTGTAGAATACTTGTTAAAGTATAATGCAAAAAAAGTTAGAGTTTTAGATGATTTTTCTAATGGTCATCGAAAGAATTTAACTGAATTTAATGACAATCCTGCCTTCGAATTATTAGAAGGTGACATAAGAGATATAAAAACCTGTAAAAAAGCGATGGAAGGCATTGATTATGTTTCTCACCAAGCTGCTCTAGGTTCAGTGCCACGATCTATTAACGATCCAGCAACGACTAACGAAGTTAATATTTCTGGATTTTTAAATATGATGATTGCACTTAAGGACAGTCCAACTGTAAAACGAATGGTTTATGCAGCATCTAGTTCTACTTATGGCGACAGTAAAGCGTTACCAAAAGTAGAAGACACTATTGGTAAGCCGTTATCTCCTTATGCAGTAACAAAATATGTAAACGAATTATACGCAGATGTATTTGGTACAACGTACGATACAGATGTTATTGGTTTAAGATATTTTAATGTATTTGGGCCTAAGCAAAGCCCAGATGGTGCTTATGCAGCAGTGATTCCATTATTTATGCAAGCTCTAAATGATGATGAGCCTTCTAAAATAAATGGAGATGGAGAGCAAACAAGAGATTTTACATTTATAGATAATGTTGTACAAGCTAATGTTAAAGGGTTTTTCGCATCTAAAGAGGCAAAGAATGAAGTAATTAATGTGGCATGTGGAGAAAGAATTACTATAAACTATTTATGGGAATCTTTACGTATTGCTGCAAATTCTAAATTAAAGGCTATTTATGGACCGGAAAGACAAGGTGATGTTAGAGATTCTTTGGCTAATATTTCTAAAGCTGAAAAGCTCTTAGGCTACAAACCACAGTATACTGTAAGAGAAGGTTTAAAAATTACTTGGGATTATTTTAATTAAGATATAATTCTTTTTATAATATTGAAAACCACTTTAAAGTGTTTTTTTGTTCTATTATCTCATTTTAAATGAGAATGAAGGTTTAGCTTTGATTATTATGATGTATATATCATATCAATAATAAATTGTTAAAATCAATTGAATAAAAAGCGCAAAGAATAAGTCATTTTGCTGTATTTCATTTATTATATTCGCTTCAATAAATAAAAAAAATTGAAAACTGCTGAAGATAATTGGCTTTACGTTATAACCTCTAAGAAGAAATTAATAGACTTTAATTTTTCTGAAATTTGGCGTTATAGAGATTTACTAATTTTATTTGTAAAGCGCGATATCATAACGCTTTATAAGCAGACTGTACTTGGTCCACTTTGGTATTTAATTCAGCCTTTATTTACATCATTAATATTCACTCTAATCTTCAATAATCTTGCAGATATACCAGTTACTGATGGTGTTCCTAATTTTCTATTCAACCTTGCAGGTATAACTTCCTGGAACTATTTTAAAGAATGTCTCATTGGCACTAGCGATACGTTTAAGAAGAATGAAAATATTTTTGGTAAAGTATATTTTCCTCGTGTAATTATGCCTATGTCTGTAGTAGTCTCTAACCTATTGAAATTTGGTATTCAAATACTTGTTCTTATAGCTTTCTACATTTATTATGTTTGGTTTGCAACACCAAGTTTTGATATTATACCACAAATAAATTTAGCTTTATTTCCATTTTTAGTAATAATGATGGCTCTGTTAGGATTAGGTTTTGGAATGATAATTTCATCTATAACCACTAAGTATAGAGATCTCTTTTTTTTAATTCAATTTGGTGTGCAATTACTTATGTATGGATCTGCAGTAATGTATCCAATGTCATATTTTAAGAAGAAATTACCTGATTATTATTGGCTTATAGAGTATAATCCTATAGCGGTAATTATAGAGTCATTTAGAACCATGGTTTTTGGAATAGGTGATTTAGAATTTAATAAGTTAATTTATACAGCTTTTTTTAGCATAATAATTTTCTTAATAGGACTTGTTGTTTTTAATAAAACAGAAAAAAACTTTATTGATACCATATAATGAGTTCGGATATAATTTTAAAAGTAGAAGATGTAGGCAAACAATACCGTTTAGGATTAGTGGGTACAGGTACGTTGAGTCACGACGTTAACCGTTGGTGGAGTAAACTAAGAGGAAAGGAAGATCCTTATTTAAAAGTTGGTGAAGCCAATGATAGAGCAGGCAAAGGAAATTCTCCTTACGTGTGGGCACTTCAGGATATTTCATTTAATGTAAAGCGTGGTGAAGTATTAGGGATTATAGGCAAGAATGGAGCTGGTAAATCAACTTTACTTAAAATATTGTCTCGTGTAACATCTCAAACTTTAGGTCAAATAAAGACTAAAGGTAGAATAGCTTCATTATTAGAAGTCGGTACAGGGTTTCATCCAGAAATGACAGGTAGAGAAAATATTTATTTAAATGGCGCTATACTTGGAATGACTAAGGCCGAAATAAATGGTAAGATAGATGAGATTATAGATTTCTCTGGTTGTTTAAGATATGTTGATACTCCTGTAAAACGCTATAGTTCTGGTATGAAAGTGCGTTTAGCATTTGCTGTGGCTGCTCATTTAGAACCAGATATTTTAATTGTAGATGAAGTATTAGCAGTAGGAGATGCCGAATTTCAGAAAAAAGCCATTGGTAAAATGCAAGATATTTCTAATAGCGATGGCAGAACAGTGTTATTTGTGAGTCATAATATGACAGCAGTGAAAAATCTATGTCAAAGAGGTGTTTTACTAGAAAATGGACGCATAACTTTAGAAGATGATATTACTAATGTCATTGATAAGTATTTATCTATAGATGGCTCCACTGCTTTAAAGGAAGTTTTTACTGATGAAACCAGAAGAATTGGTAGCCATAAATTAATGAAAGCAATCGAAATTGTTACTGCAGACAGAGATGTTTATACAAATGAAGATTTGCTATTTAAACTTACTTTTGATCATACAGATACCCAAGAGTTAACTTTAGGTTATGTAATTAAGGACGATAAAGGAACGAGTGTACATGCGGCAAACATGCAACAATACAATCTAAAATATCGTTTGGACAAAGGTCATACTATTGATGTGCTTCTAAAACGTATTCCATTAGCACCAGGTAAATATACTATTTCACTTTACTTAGGAAACGGAAGCTATGACGTAGATATCATTGAGGATGCCATATTTTTTCAAGTATTTTGGTCTAAAGAATTAAAAGCAGTACCGCCTCAAAAAAAATGGGGAAGTACATTTATAAATACAGAGTGGAATTATAGAAATGAAGAAGCCTAATAATATAAACAATTGTATTCTTTGTAAGTCTGACAAGATTAAACTTTTAGAGAAGCTATCTGTTAGTCAATTAAATGATTTGTATTACAACAGTTTTGGGTTTGATATAAAGAATGAGCTTGATGGCGATTTTATAGAATTTGTAGAATGTGAAAACTGTAGGTTGAGATTTTTTGAAGAGCGTGCTGCAGGTAGTGCAGAGTTCTATGAAAATCTTCAAAATCATAGAAAAGTATATTATAATCCTAATCGACCAGAATTCGATTATGCCAAATCTTTTGTAGAATCAACAGACAGCGTTTTAGAAATTGGATCTGGAAGTGGATTGTTTGCATCAAAAATTGATGTAAAAAAATATGTAGGCTTAGAGTTTAATGAATTAGCCATAGAAAAAGCGAAAGCCAATAATATTGAATTACTAAATAAAAGCGTAGAGACATTTGCAGATGAATCTGATGATTTATTTGATGTAGTTTGTAGTTTTCATGTATTAGAACATGTGAAGAGTCCTAAAGATTTTATTGAATCTAGTTTAAAGCTTTTAAAAAAGGGAGGCTTATTAATAATTTCAGTACCATGTAACGACTCTATATATACTAGAAATGTAAATCATGTATTGAATCTTCCTCCGCATCATATTTCAAGATGGACGCTAAAATCGATGGATAGTATAGCTGAGATTTACAGTTTAAAAGTCCACGACACTAAAACACACCTTGATGAAACTAATTTCAACAAACGTGGCTATACTAAAATGATTTTGCAAGAGAAGGCAATTTCTATTTTGCATCCAAAACATAAACTTTTATTAGAAAACAAGAAATTAAATAAAATTAATAGAGTTGTATCTGCTTTAAATAATAAGCTAAAGTTATTTCGCTTTTCAAATGCAGATAAAGTTATAGGTGAGAACATAACTTATGTTTTTAAAAAAGAATAATAAAAAATGAATGTTTTATTTTGGATTTCGAGCTTTCCAAGTTACTCTGAAACTTTCATTAGAAATCAGGTTATTAATCTTATAGACCATAATATCAATGTATTAATATATACCAATAACAAAGATAGCAGTCAAAGTAGTAGTCTAGATAATTTAGAATCTTATGGGCTTTTAGAGCGTGTTACCTCCAAGAATGAATTGTACCACACTAATAAGGTTATAAGAGTTTTAATTGCCTTCAAAATTTTATTAGGTTCTTTATTTACCAAAAACTTTAAATTTTATTTAAAATCATTGAACTCTAAGCGATATGGTAATGCAGCGAAATCTCTAAAGCATTTTTATTTTATATCGTATTTACTTAAAAACAAAATAGATGTTATCCATGCACACTATGGACCAAACGGAAATGATGCGGCTGTTTATAAAGAAATAGGATTGCCTGTTAAACTCATTTGTACATTTCATGGTTATGACATTAGATTAGGTGACAAAAAACCAAAGATATTTTATAATATTCTGTTTAAATATGCCGATAAAATTATTTCAATTTCCGATTACAACTATAATAAGTTGATAGGATTTGGATTAGCAAAGAACAAATTGGTGAGCATTAATAATGGAGTTCGTTTAGGAGATGATGATGCACGTGTAGAAAGAGATAACGACGTTATCAAGATTTTGAGTGTTGGACGTTTAGTGGAGGATAAGGCTATAGATTTAGCATTAAAAGCCTTACATAAACTTCATAAGGATTATCCTCAAATACAATGGCAATATGATATTATTGGTGATGGAGAATTAGAAAACGCATTAAAAGAATTAACTGAAGAGTTTAAATTGACTTCAAAAGTGAAATTTCATTTATACCAAGATTCTAATTACGTGAAATCTATGATGAATACTTCTGATTTCTTATTATTAACCAGCGTAAATGAAGCTTTGCCCACAGTAATACTAGAAGCACAGGCTTTAAAATTACCAGTTATAGCTACAAATGTTGGGTCAGTCTCTAATTTGGTTATCGATAATCACACAGGTTTTTTAGTAGAACCCAACGTAGATAGTATTTATGAAGGTTTAGTTAAATTGATTGAAAACAAAGAAAAATGGGAAGATTATGGAATTAATGGTCATCGTATTGTAGAGGAAAACTACGATGAGAAAAAAGAAATAATTAAACTCATAGACTTATATAAAACCTGGTATAATGGGTAGTCAGTTAGTTTCTATAATAATACCAACCTTTAACCGCTCAGAAATTTTATCTGATACTTTAGACAGTATTAAAGAACAGACCTATAAGAATTGGGAATGTATTATTGTAGATGATGGTAGCACAGATAGAACAGAAGCACTTATTAATGAATATGTCGCATCAGATGACAGGTTTAAGTTTTATAAAAGACCAGCCGAGAAACTAAAAGGGGCTAATGCATGTCGTAATTATGGCTTTAAAAAATCTGAAGGTGAGTTTATTAATTGGTTTGATAGTGATGATGTTATGCATCCTAATTTTATAAAAGAAAAACTCACGTATTTGGCAGAAGATGAGACTTTAGATTTCTGTGCTTGTCTTGGTCAGAATTTTATTAAAAGTACCAACGAAGCTGGTGTTCCTATCCGTCCTAAAGTATTAAATTCTACAAATTATTTAGAAGATTATCTTCTCAAAGGCTTATTTTTTTATACACCATCACCACTATGGAGGAAAACTTTTTTGGAGTCCAAGACGTTATTTAATGAGAAAATGCAACGTGCACAAGAAAGTGATTTTCACTTTAGAATGTTAACCTATAATCCAAAATACCATTATATCGACAAAGTATTGTTTTATATAAGAGTTGGAGGTGAAGGAATAACAACGGGAGCGTCTAAATCATTTAAGGCGCAAGAATCCGTTTTTAATTACTTTAATACAGTTTTCAATCACTTCATACATGATAAAACTATAAAACAGAATGTGCATTTGGTACAATACGCTTTCTACAGACAAGCAGCAAACTATTATAATTTAAACCTTCTACAGAATAATTTTGTTGGGAGGTGCAGTTTATTTTTTAATTATTCGAGTTATCTTGTAGCATACGTATTAAAAGTTAAAACATTGAGGAAACATTTTTTTAAAATCATTGCAGGATTAATAACTGTGCTTTTTTTCAAAAAGGGTTATCGGTTTTTTTATTTTCCTCAATACGATTTTAGATCCAATAATTAATTATAACATAAAAATAAACG